>JBFHPX010000297.1:0-3044 GCA_041592575.1 Alcanivoracaceae bacterium | reverse complement strand
CGCTTTACCTGCGCGACCCGATGGTCAATAGTTACTGCCTCGCCGAAAACAAAAAACGGGAGTCAGTATGTCCGGCAGCAAACTTTATCCGGTTGCGGAAACGTTCAAGCGCAGCGCCCTGATGGATCGCGCCACTTATCAGGCCTGGTACCGCGAATCCCTCGACAGCCCCGACACTTTCTGGGCCAGCCGTGCCAATGAATTGCTCGATTGGATGAGCCCATGGCAAAGCGTGCACAGCGGCGATTTCAGCAAGGGCGAAGCACGCTGGTTTGATGGCGCCACCCTGAATGTCAGCGTCAACTGCATTGACCGCCACCTGGCCGAGCGCGGTGACCAGACCGCCATTATCTGGGAAGGCGACGAGCCGGATCAGTCGAAACACATCAGCTACCGTGAACTGCATCAGCAGGTCTGCAAACTGGCCAACGTCCTGAAAACCCGCGGAGTGAAAAAAGGCGACCGGGTCTGCATCTACATGCCGATGATTCCGGAGGCGGCCTATGCCATGCTGGCCTGCACGCGAATCGGCGCGATTCATTCAGTGGTATTTGGTGGCTTCTCACCAGAAGCGCTGAAAGACCGTCTGCTCGACGCTGACGCCCGCATCCTGATCACCGCCGACGAAGGCGTGCGCGGCGGTAAAACGATACCGCTGAAAGACAATGCCGATGCAGCACTGAAACACTGCCCGGGCGTTCATAGCTGTCTGGTGGTGAAACGCACCGGCGGCAAAACGGCGTGGCACGATGGCCGCGATATCTGGTACCACGAAGCGATGATGCAAGCGGATGATCATTGTGCCCCGGAACCAATGGCGAGTGAAGATCCGCTGTTTATTCTTTACACCTCCGGATCCACCGGCAAACCGAAGGGCGTGCTGCACACCACCGCCGGCTACCTGCTCGGCGCTGCACTGACGCACAAGTATGTATTTGACTATCACGATGGTGATGTCTACTGGTGCACCGCCGACGTCGGCTGGGTCACCGGGCACAGCTATATCGTCTATGGTCCGCTTGCCAACGGGGCGATCACGCTGATGTTCGAAGGCGTGCCGACTTACCCGGATGCATCGCGTTTCTGGCAGGTCATCGACAAACACAAGGTCAATATTTTCTACACTGCCCCCACTGCCATTCGGGCGCTGATGGGCTTGGGCGATGGGCCGGTGAAGCATACCTCCCGCACCTCGCTGAAACTGCTTGGCAGTGTTGGCGAGCCGATAAACCCGGAAGCCTGGGAGTGGTATCACCGCGTGGTTGGCGAGGGCCGGTGCCCGGTGGTCGACACCTGGTGGCAGACCGAAACCGGTTCGATCCTGATCGCGCCCCTGCCCGGCGTGACCGACCTGAAGCCCGGGTCTGCGACCTTACCACTGTTCGGTGTGGAGCCGGCGCTGATGGATGAAAACGGCAACGAATTATCCGGTGCCGCCAGCGGCAACCTGGTGCTCAAGCGCAGCTGGCCAAGCCAGATTCGCAGCGTCTATGGCGATCATCAGCGCATGATCGACACCTATTTCTCCACCTACAAGGGCACCTACTTCACCGGCGATGGCTGCCGCCGTGACGAAGACGGCTACTACTGGATCACCGGCCGGGTTGATGACGTGCTGAACGTATCCGGCCACCGTCTCGGCACCGCGGAAGTGGAATCGGCGCTGGTACTGCATACCGCCGTCGCCGAAGCCGCGGTGGTCGGTTACCCGCATGACGTCAAGGGCCAGGGTATCTATGCCTATGTGTCCTTGATGAGTGGTGTGACGGCGAATGAAGCGCTGTTAAAGGAGTTACGCGAGTTTGTCGCAAAAGAGATAGGCGCCATTGCCAAACCGGATCTGATTCACTTTGCCCCGGGCTTGCCGAAAACCCGCTCTGGAAAAATCATGCGCCGGATTCTGCGCAAGATCGCCGCCAATGAACTGGACACACTGGGCGATACTTCAACACTGGCCGACCCTGCTGTAGTGGATCAGCTGATTTCCGGACGAATGAACAGCTGAATCGGCATCATGGAAGCTGTCGGTTACGCCATGCCAGTGGCGTTTCACCCGACAATGATTTGAATGCACGACTGAATGAGTTGGTATTGTTGAATCCGGTTCTCGCGGCAATCTGCTTGACCGAGAACCGGGTTTGCAGAAGCAGCTCCTTGGCCAACCGGAACCAGACTTCATTGGCAATGCTTTTAAATGATGTCTGTTCGCTGGACAGCTTTCGAATCAAGGTTCTGGGCGACAGATTCATTCGATCAGCAAATTCCTCCAGCGACGGATAGTGGCCGGCATTCGCCAGCCTTACCAGCTCCTGATGAACCGTTGCCGAGAACGCGGCGCCGCCCTGCCGAGTCGAGATCTCATCTTCAAGGATCCGTTTGACCGTATTGAAGGTTGCCTCATTCGGGCTACGGGTCGCCACATCCATATCCACCATCCGCCCTTCCATCCCGTTGAAATGGCTGTTGAAAATAATCTGCGAAGAAAAGATCTCCTGAAGATCACGGAGGTGAGCCATGGCAGCATCTCCATTTCCGTGGCCATGCCGGAAATGAATAATTCTGGGCACCGATTCGGACATGACATCATTGGAAATGACGTGGACCGCTGCGGTAACAATTTCCAGAAGGAAGCTGTTCATTCTACCGAGGTCGACGGTCATCTCCAGTGTAAACAGAACTCTGGGCGGCGCCTCAATCAGATCCGCGCGCATCACCGGAACCAGAAGCGGCAAATAGCGCACGGCCACGAGAAGTGACTCACGTACATTTCTTGCGCTAAGTGCGGCCATCCCGGCCAGCCCTGCACTGGTGGCGGAGAAATGACTGAGCCAGTCACGGATTGAGATATTGCCACGCGCGTTGTGCTCGACCCAGTCGAACAGCGCATACAGCTCCTCTCCGTCAATGCTGAAAGCCGGGTCCTCGAATTGCTCGCGAGTGACGCCCAGCTGGGTCAGCATGTCGGCAAAAGAGACATGAACAGCATGACGATCCAGAACCTGTCTTATAGGCTCCAGCACCGTTCTTGGTATTCGCAGCGCTTT
>JBFHPX010000296.1:0-3054 GCA_041592575.1 Alcanivoracaceae bacterium | reverse complement strand
TGGGTGGTGTCCGGGGTATTGCTGATCGCCACCGGCTCGGCATGGCTCGCCCCGCTGGCTTGGGTCGGTGTCGCATTGTGGGTGGTCCCGATCATCCGGCTGGCAGCAGGCTGGCTGCGGCTTTATCACACCGAAATTCTTGCGCTGCACGGTGCGGCGCCACTGCTCGCTGCCGCACTGACCGGACTCGTCATCAGCATGATCCTCGGCACCATCAATGGCTTTTACCCCACAGAGCCAACATGGTCCTTCGTCACCGGATTCATGCTGCCGCTGGTATCCGGCGCGGCCAGCCAGCTTTTGCCGGTCTGGCTGCGCCCTGGCGTACAAAGCGACTGGCACGCAAGATTGCGCCGCAGCCTGGGGCGCTACAACGGCCTCCGCGCGGTGCTATTCTGCGGCGGGGGGGCCGCAGCCGGAATGGGCTGGCAATGGGGCCTGTTGACCAGCCTGGCCGCACTGATCTGGTTTTTGCTGCAGACCAGCACGGCACTGGCAGCGGCCTTGATTTTTCAGAAAAGGAACCCGTCATGAGCTATCCCGAGTTTTTCGATGCGGTCGCCCGCATCACCCTGCACGACCCACTCGCCGAACTGCTTGGCGCCGCCGACGGTGGACGGATCGACTACGGCTATGTCGATGCGGTCAAACTTGCCGGGCATTCCTGCCCCACCGTGGCAGGCGCTTATTTGATGACACTGCAGGCGCTCGCACGGCTCTACCCGGGCGACACACCGGAACGCGGAGGCATCCGCGTCGAATTCGGCACTGCGCAAACGGACGGTGTCACCGGCGTCATTGCCGCCGTCATCGGCATGCTGACCGGTGCAGCGGGCGAAGGCGGCTTCAAGGGCCTGGCGGGACAATTCAGCCGCCAGAATTTGCTGACCTTCGCCGCAGAGAACATCACTGAAATCCGTTTCAGCCGACTCGACACGGGTGCACGCCTGGCCGTCACCTACCATCCCGAGGTCGTGCCCGCACAGCCCGAACTGCAGGCACTGATGCCTGCCATCCTTGCGGGCACGGCAAGCGACGCAGAACGAACGGAATTTGGCCGGCTCTGGCAAATGCGGGTCAAGCGCATCCTGATTGACCATCAGGATGATCCGGCGCTGGTCGAGTGCCGGGATGATCCGGCGCCTGCCGCCGTTTAACGGGTCTGCAAACGTTTGCTTGAAACACCGGCCCGTGGCGCCCAGCCCTCGATCAGGGTGGCAATGACCGCATCGGCCTGATCCGCCAGTTCGAAGCGGTGGTCGGAGAGTATCCAGCGGAAAGCCAGGCCCTGCACCGCAGCGATCAAAATGCAGGCATTCTGCTGCGGCACAATGTCCGGACGGATGTCTCCCTTTTCCTGCGCGGCAATGATCAAACCGGCAATGAAATTCAGGAAGAACATCACCAGTTCGTTCATACGGTCGCGGAAGATCGGATCGCCACTTTGCAGGGCTTCGGAAAACAGCAGACGGGGAATTCCCGGTTGTTTCTGGATGAAATTCAAATGTGCGCGGATGACCGCCTTCAGGCGCTCCAGCGGTGTCAGCTGCGCCAGGCCAAGCCCGGCCATTTCTTGCTGCAACCGCTCCTGAATGGTATCCACCAGCGCGACCAGAATATGGCTTTTGTTGCCGAAGTGGAGAAACAGCGTAGGTTGTGCGATACCGACCGCCTTGGACAGCGAACGGGTAGTGAGTTTGGCTACGCCTTCATGGCGAATGATATCCATGGCCGCCTCGATGATGTCATGGCGGCGGACTTCTGCGGATTTTCTTCTTTTTACGGCCACTATGAATTTTGTGCCCTGAGTAATACCGGCTAGTAACTTACAGGCAGGTCAACCCAGCCAACCCGTCAGTAGAAAACGGCAGCAGCACAAACGGCCGCCGCCGAAAAAAACACCCTTCAACTTGTTTTCAGGAACAGCAGCTGCCTTCCTTGACCCCTGACTTCTTCAGCATGAAGGCCATCGGACAGAAGCCGGTTACACCGCTTTGCGCCAGGTTGGCGCCGACAAACACGGTGAGCCAGATCCAGGCCGGGTTGGAAAAATGGGCCAGCGCGATGCTCAACAGCACCACCAGGCCAGCCACCAGGTGAACGATACGATCTACGGTCATGCAAAACTCCAATTAAACAGCCGCCTCGATGAGGCGGAAAACACCGAGATCCCGGCCGTGCGGCCGGGTGTCCCGATCAGAACTTGTACGAGATGCTCATGTTGTACTGATTCTGTTCGATCTCGATGGTGTTGGTATCCGTGCTGGATTCCACCTTGTTGTTGAAGGCATGGGTGTAAGCAAAACTGCCGCTCACTTTGTCGCTGAACTTACGCGTGACACCGAATGACAGATGATGTTCAACAATCGCGGTGGAGCCGAGGTTGGAGTTGACATCTTCGGTACCGATGGGTGATTTGCCATAGTTGTAACCGACGCTGACTGCCATCGGCCCCATATCCTTCTTCACACCGATGGCGTAGACGGTCTGGTCATCCCAGCCAAAAGCCAGCGGATTCGGAAAGCCGGTGGGTCCGTTGGTAACAGGGATGCTGGCCATCACATCATTGAAGAAAATACGCTTGATGTCGGCTTCGACCAGCAGCCCAGGCATCGGTTTGAACGCCAGACCGAAAGCGACCGAGGCGGGCATGTCCATGTCAAATTTGGTCGTACCGCCAGGGTTTCCGGCGATATTGTATTCCATGTCGGCCATGTCGGTCTTGCTCGTCCACACCAACCCCGCCTGCAGCTTGGGATTGATCTTGTAAGTCGCACCCAGCGTCACGCCAAAGCCGAATTGCTGGTTTTGCGGCAGGTTGACCTGACCACTGGTAGTGGGCATGGACATCGCAAGGCTTTGATTAGCGATGTTCAGTGAAGCACCCAGAGTGAGGGCGTCATTGACCTTGAACGCTGCAGCCGGGGTGAAACGGAACACCTGTTTGGTCGTCACCACCGGCTGGGTACCACCCGCTGCACTGATATCAGGAGCGTTCACCCCCATGCCGGCCACACCGCCCAGCGCCATGCCGAGAAACAGCTTGTCATTGAC
>JBFHPX010000295.1:0-3058 GCA_041592575.1 Alcanivoracaceae bacterium | reverse complement strand
TCGTGCGCGCCACCGGCCCGACGAGGGCACCCACGCGCTGCTTCATCTCGTCGGCGGCCTTGTTCGTGAACGTGATGGCGAGGATCTCGAAGGGGCTGACATCGCGCTCGCGGATCAACCAGGCGATGCGGCTGGTGAGCACCTTGGTCTTGCCCGAACCGGCACCGGCCAGCACCAATAGCGGCCCATCGGTCCAGTTCACGGCTTCCTGTTGACGGGGGTTCAGGCGACTCACAGCGGGGGTTCCTTCAGCGGGCGGCCATGATAGCAGCTGGGGGCATCTGGAATAAGCCGTAGCAGCCGTCGACCGGCAGCGGAAGGTTTCGCCGCTGATCAGCCGCGCTTGCGGTTGGGGCAGATATTTCGCTGACAGCGGCGTCCGTCGCGCTGAGCGATTCCGTCCTTGTTGCCGGCGAGAGCGTCCTTTAACGTCGTGCCTCTGTGAGTCCGCCTTGCGGACAGTTTCCGACCTAGAGGGCCCTGTGATGACCGATAACCTGTTCTCCCTGACTGGCAAGCGCGTGCTGATTACCGGCGCGTCCAGTGGTTTTGGTGCCCATTTTGCCCGTGTTATCGCCGGCGCCGGAGGCGACGTGGTGCTGGCGGCAAGGCGTGTGGAAAAGCTGGAAGAGACCGCCGCAGCGGTACGGGCGCTGGGTCGTCATGCCGTGGTACTGCCGATGGACGTATCCAGTCACGCCAGTGTTGAGGAGGCCTTCAGCGCGATGCCGGAGATCGATGTGGCGATCAACAATGCCGGCATCAACCGGGTAGGCACCTGCGATGGTCTTGAGGAGGAAGACTGGGATGCGGTGGTCGACACCGATCTCAAAGGCGTCTGGGCAGTCAGCAAGTTCGCCATTCGCCAGTGGCGTCGCGACAACCGCCCGGGCAACCTGATCAATATTGCTTCCATTCTGGGCCTGCGTGTTGGCGCCCAGTTGCCGGCCTACGTGGCCTCCAAGGCAGCGGTAGTGCAGCTGACCAAATCCATTGCCCTGGATTACGCCCGCTACAACATTCGCTGCAATGCCATCTGCCCGGGCTTCTTCCGCACCGAGATCAACAGTGACTGGCTGGAGACCGAAGCCGGCATCAACCAGATCAAACGGGTGCCGATGCGGCGCACCGGCCAGATGAAGGAAATGAGCGGGCCATTGCTGATGCTCGCCTCCGACGCCTCTGCCTATATGAGTGGTTCCATTATTGCCGTCGATGGCGGCCACCTGTGCTCGTCGCTGTAACGCAGTTGTCGCCAAGGAGACACTGATGGATTTTTCGCTGCCGTCGCATATTGAAGCGCTGCGCCTGAAGGTGCGCGATTTTGTTGCCAGTGAAGTGATGCCGCTGGAAAAGGACAAGACCAACTTCGATGAGCATGAAAACCTGAAAGAAGACGTGGTTGCGGCGATGCGCGCCAAAGCGAAGGCAGCAGGGTTGTGGGGCTTTCAGGTGCCGAAGCAGTATGGCGGCCTGGATACCGGTGTGGTCGGTATGGCAGCGCTGTACGAAGAAGCGGCGCGTTCGCCGTTCGGGCCGCTGGCCTTCAACTGTGCGCCGCCGGACGACGGCAACATGATCGTGCTCAACAAGATTCTCAGCGAGGAACAGAAAACCCGCTGGTTGCAGCCGATCATTGACGGCAAGGTGCGCTCTGCCTTTGCCATGACCGAGCCGGATGGCGGCTGCGGTTCCGATCCGTCACTGACCTACACCACGGCTACTCGCGAAGGCGATAATTGGGTGATTCGTGGCCGTAAATGGTTTATCACCGGCGCCGAAGGCGCGCAGACCTTTATTCTGATTGCGAAAACCTCGGATGATCCGCGCAAGGGCCTGACGGCGTTCCTGTTTGACGCCGATCAACCCGGTTGGGAAGTGGTGCGCCGGATCGGCATCATGGGCCCGGAGGAACACGGCGGCCATTGCGAACTGAAGTTCGACGGCCTGATGATTCCGGACAGCCAGCGTCTGCTGAATATTGGCGACGGTCTGAAAGTGACCCAGATCCGTCTCGGCACGGCGCGGCTGACGCATTGCATGCGCTGGCTTGGTCTGGCCAAGCGCTGCATGGAAGAAGCTGCAGGTTACGTCGAAAAGCGCATGAGCTTTGGCGTCACGCTGGCGGAACACGAAGGTGTGCAATGGATGCTCGGCGATGTTGCCAAGGAGATTGAAGTCGGCCGGCTGCTGACCATGCAGGCCGCGTGGAAACTCGATCAGGGCGATTTTGCCCGCAGCGAGATTTCCATGGCCAAGATTCATGTCGCCGACACCCTGCACAAGGCCGCTGACACCGCGATCCAGCTGTGTGGTGCGCGCGGCTATTCGAAAGATACCCTGCTCGAATGGATCTACCGCTATGCCCGGCAGGCGCGGCTGGTGGATGGTGCCAGCGAAGTGCACAAGATGGTGCTGTCGCGGGCCTACCTGAAAGAGAAATCCGATTTCTTCCGCTGGGGCGTTTGATGCAACAGCACGAGCAGCAGGCAATTGGAAAATGGCTTGCCGGCAAGACCGGCAAGCCTGTAGTGCTGCACAATGTCCGCAGCTTGTCCGGCGGCGCCATTCAGGAAAACTGGGCGGCAGACATTGATCTGGGTGATGAAAAGATCGAAGCGGTGATTCGTTGTGATGCGCCGTCATCGGTTTCCGATTCGCTGTCGCGCAGTCAGGAATTTGCCTTGCTGAAAGCGGCATTCGCCAGTGGTGTGACGGTGCCGGGGCCGCTCTGGCTTGGTGACGCCAGCGTGCTTGGCCGCGAGTTTTTTATCATGCGCCGCGCTGCCGGCACGGCAGCCGGGCACAAGCTGGTGCGTGATCTGTCACTGGCCAAAGATCGTTCGGCGCTGACCCGCCAGCTTGGCCGCGAGCTTGCACGTATACACAGCATCACACCTCCACGCGATGATCTCGATTTTCTTGCCGTGCCGGATCAGCACCCGGCGCTACTGTTTATTGAAGAGTCCCGCCGCTTTCTGGATGACTATCACAGCGCCTTTCCGGCGCTGGAATGGGGCCTGAACTGGCTGGAAGATCATCTGCCGGTGCTGGAGCC
>JBFHPX010000294.1:0-3059 GCA_041592575.1 Alcanivoracaceae bacterium | reverse complement strand
GATCTGGTTACCGAGGCGCCGGTATCGGCGCGTCAGGCTTCTCGCTTCTTCTGCAACATTGATGACTGGTCCGACTGGTCCGGCGCCATCGACCAGGCAAAACTGTTTGGTGGCCAGTGGCGCAAGGGTGCCTTCCTGATGTTCGCGCCAAAAATCGACAAGCTGCCGGCAGTGCCAATCGTCGTGCGTCTGCTCGACGTGCAGCCGGACCGCAGCATCACCTGGGGCCTGGAGTTGCCGGGCGCCAGCCTCAAGCACCGCTTCTCCTTTATTCCGGTCGGCGACGATCATTGCCGGATTCATCATGAGGAATGGTCGGAAGGCCTGATGACCCTGCTGGCATGGCCGGCGGCCAGCCTGATCCGCCGCTTCAATGACCGCTTTGCCCGCGAACTGGCAGCCATGTTCTAGGGAATCCCTGAATAGCTGCTATGTTCCTGTAGGAGCGGCCGAGCGGCCGCGAATTCCTTTCTATGGATCGCGGTCGGTCGACCGCTCCTACGATGGATGCCGGAGTTGCCAATGTCACCACACCGCCTGTTTGGTCTGTACCAGCGTATTGTTCTGAACCGCCCGAAACTGTGGCTGGTGGTATTGCTTTCCGTCAGCCTGATCGCGGCCTGGCAGGTGCGTCACTTTCGGCTTGATGCTTCGGCGGATTCGCTGGTGCTGGAGCATGACAAGGCGCTGGAGTTTTACCGGGAAGTGTCGAAGCGTTACGGCGGCAGCGATTTCCTGATCGTCACCTACACCCCGAAAGATCGGCCGCTGTTTGACCCGGCCACGCTGCAGCATCTGGAAAAGCTGCATGGCGCGCTGTCGTCTGTGGAGCAAGTGCAAACCGTTACTTCGATGCTGGATGTGCCACTACTATTTAGCCCGCAGGTTAAATTTTCTGATCTGGCCAGCAACTATCGCACCCTCCGCGATGACGGCGTCGATCTGGCTCTGGCCGAGAAAGAATTTGTCAGCGAGAATCCGGTGTACCGCGACATGCTGGTCAGTCGCGATGCTCGCACTACTGCCCTGCTGGTCAGCTTCGTTCGCGACCAACGCTATTACGAGTTGCTCTATCGGCGCAATGACCTGAGCCTGTTGGAGCAGCGCGGCGAGCTTGATGACGAAGGACAAAAGGAACTGGCGGAACTGCGCCGTGAGTTCAGTGATTACAACAGCAGGCTGCAGGCCGGCAACGCAGAACGTATCCGCGAGTTCCGAAGCATTCTTGACGCCCATCGCGACGAGGCCAGCCTGTTCCTTGGCGGCGTGCCAATGATCGCCACCGACATGATTCGCTTTATTCGCAGTGACCTGAGCACCTTCGGTGTCGGCGTGGTGTTGTTTATCGTGATCAGCCTGCTGATCATTTTCCGCCAGCCTCGCTGGGCCGCGATCTCGCTGGCCTGCTGCGGTGTGGCCACACTCTGGCTTACCGGCCTGCTCGGCACGCTGGACTGGAAAGTCACTGTGATCAGCTCGAACTATGTTTCATTGCTGCTGATTATCACCATGTCGATCACCATCCACCTGATCGTCCGCTACCGCGAATTCCAGCAGGAAAATCCCGATGCCGAGCCACGCTGGCTGGCGCAGCAAACCACCCTGCACATGATGCGGCCGTCGATCTATATGATCCTGACCACCATGGTCGGCTTCGCCTCTCTGGTGATCAGCGATATCCGTCCGGTGATGGATTTTGGCTGGATGATGACCTTTGGTATAGGCATGGCGCTGGTGATCTGTTACCTGTTGATGCCGGCAGTACTGATGATGTTGCCGGCAGGGAAAGCGGATCACTCCCACGATTATACCCGCGCCATGACCTTGTGGCTGGCCGGGATTACCGAGCGCTTCCGCTTGCCAGTGCTGTTGGCGGCGGCGGTTATTTTTGTCGGAGCCGGCGTCGGCGTCACCCGGCTGACCGTGGAAAACCGGTTTATCGATTACTTCAAGGACGACACCGAGATCCACCAGGGCATGCTGCTGATCGACCGGAAACTCGGCGGCACCACGCCGCTGGATATCGTGATTGATGCGCCGCAGGGCGTCACAGCGCCGACTTTTGCGCCCGGCGAGGAGGATCCCTTCGCCGATCCCTTTGCCGAAGACCAAGCTGATCCGTTTGCAGACCCATTCGCCGAGACCAGCACCAGCGACGATCCGTTCGCCGACCCGTTCGCCGAATCACAACCGGCGCAGGACACTGGCTTCGATCTCAGCAACAGCTACTGGTACACACCACAGCGTCTCGCCCAGTTGGTCGAGATGCAGGACTGGCTGTCATCCCACCCGGAAACCGGCAAGGTACTGTCACTGGCAACCACCTATGAAGTGGCAGAAAAGCTGAACGGCGGGCCGCTGAGTTATATGCAGCTGATGTTACTGTCCAGCTTTATTCCTGCTGACCTGCGCAACCAGTTGATGAAGCCCTATCTTTCTCCTGAAGGTGATCAGCTACGCATTTCGATCCGGGTGATTGATTCGGACCCGAGCCTGCAACGTAATGAGTTGATCGAGCGGATTCGTCACGGCCTGATCGAGAACTTCGATCTCAAGCCGGAGCAGGTCAAAATGACCGGCGCGCTGGTGATGTACAACAACATGCTGCAGAGCCTGTTCGACTCGCAGATCAAGACACTGGGTTTTGTTTTTCTGGCGATCTTCGTCATGCTGATCGCGCTGTTTCGCAAGCCACTGCTGGCTGCCATTGCGCTGGTGCCAAGCCTGATCAGCGCCGCCGGAGTACTTGGCCTGATGGGCTGGATCGGCCTGCCGCTGGACTTGATGACCATTACCATCGCCGCCATCACCGTGGGTATTGCCGTGGATGATTCCATTCACTACATCCACCGCTTCAGCGAGGAACTGCCGCAGGATCAGGACTATGTTGCGGCGATGAAACGCAGCCATGGCTCGATCGGCCGGGCGATGTACTACACCTCGATCACCATCATTGCCGGCTTCTCGATCCTGACCCTGTCGAACTTCAACCCGACGGTGTATTTCGGTGTGCTGACGGGTGCAGCCATGGCCATGGCACTGCTGTGTAACCTGACGGT
>JBFHPX010000293.1:0-3072 GCA_041592575.1 Alcanivoracaceae bacterium | reverse complement strand
CGCCGACCATGAGCTGATTATGCCGTTGGCGGTGTTCGATGCCGCTCCCCGATTAGCCGACCCGGCGGTGGCGGCGCTGGCCCGCGAGCAATGCGAACAGGAGTTCCGGCAGTTGTTTCGAGAGGTGAACCGGCTCAGTGATCGTATTGCCGGTTGGCTGGCCGCCTGCCCCGATGCGGCCGCGCTGCCTGATCTTGAAGCCATGGCAAGGCAGTTGCATATGTCCGCACGGACCCTGAAGCGGCGGCTTCAGGATGAAGGCTGTCATTGGCGGCAGTTGCTTGATGCCGAGCTGTGCCGGCGTGCCTGTGAGGCGCTGCGTCGACCGGATGTCAACATCAGTGCGGTAGCGTTCTCGCTGGGTTATCAGGATGTGTCGAACTTTTCCCGCGCGTTCCGTCGCTGGACAGGGGTGACGCCCCGGGCATGGAGTGCCGACCCCCCTGTTTCGGGGAGTGTGCACTGATTCTCTGCGACGTTAGGGTTAGGCGGTCATTTATCGGTGTCGCCCTATCCCAGTCCAAGGAGAAGTTCACTATGTACGTCAGGATGAAACAGTCATTACTCGCCGCTTCTGTGTCTGCCGTAGTGGTGCTGGCCGGGTGTGCCACTACGCCACCGCCGCCGCCAACCTTTAATCCGGCGGATAGTGCAGCCAGTCAGGCTGCTACCTTTGTTGGCAGTAACAAGCCGGCAAAGAACATGCAGAAAGTGAAAAAAGTCGCGCTGACAGCCTGTAACGTGATGTTTGCGGACAAGTCCAGCGCCAGCGCATCGACCGGGGCGGGACTGTTTGGTGATCCGGCCAGCAGCAACACCCGTCGCGTCGACGAAAAAGTTATCGTGGTCTATAACATGACCGGTCTGGATGATGCCGTCATGCAGAAAATGACCGACGATATCTGCGCGGATGCCGAAAAGCGCATGGCCGCATCAGGACTGCAGGTGGTATCGCGCAGCGAGCTGGCGAGCAACGAGCACTACCAGAAAATGCTCGAAGCCGGCCGCAAGAGTCCCTACGAGTTCAAGTCCGGGCAGAGCACCTACAAGGTCTTCTCGGCCTCCGGCAGCACCATCTTTGATCCTCGCTACATCGGCGCCTTGTCCGGGCTGGGTCAGGCTTTCAAGCAGGCCAAAGGCAGCTCGGCAATTCAGCATGAAACCCGCATGATGAACGAGATGGGCATCGATTCCATGCAGATGAACATGCTGGTGGATTTCGCTCAGCTTCAGTCTGATGGCAATACCAGAGCCTTCCAGTTGAGCAACAAGGACAGCGCCAAGGTCAGTGGCAAGGTGCAGCTGGCGGTCAGCGGTGATATCAAGGTGCAGCCCGCCAGTGAAATGAAGTGCTGGAAAGCACTGGGTGGCCGCACCGACTGCATGATGAAGAACAACGCGTCGCCAGTGTTCTTTACCAAGATTCCGGTACTGGCAGGTGAGCAGTTCTATCGTCAGGTCACGGATGCTACCACCACCGCTGACAAGGCCACCGCAGGTATCACCAAAGGTCTGGCAATGCTGTCGGCCATGGGCGGCGTGTCCAGCTCCTCGACCAGCATAACCCGCTATAACGTTGACGTGGTGCCGGAGCAGTTCGCTCAGGTTGGCCGCAAATATATGGACGGTTTTATGGATATGCTGTTTATCAGCGCCAGCCAGGCCAGACAGTCAGGCAAATAATCGCAGGCTTTCCGGCTTCCCCAGGGGCGACTTCGGTCGCCCTTTTTTATGCGTCCCTGGCAGCAGGATTTTGTCTCCGCAGCTGTTATATTCTTGCGCTGATTGTCCGATTCGGGGGGGTGGCATGAGATTGTGGTGGGCATTGTCGGGGTTGGCAGGTTTGATTGTCATGGCCTGGCTGGGAACAGCCTGGAAGATTGGCGCCGATATCGAAACCCTGACCCGGGAACAGCTGGAGCAGGGTAATAGCCAGTTGGCCCGTTACCGCATGCTGGTGCGGATTGATGATTACCAGCGCGGCCTGCTTGGTTCCTCCTATCGCAGCTGCCTGGCCATGCCGGCAAATGATCCAACCAGCCCGCCGCTGGATGTCTGCTTCCGTAACGAGCTGAGCCACGGCCCTGTATTGATGGCTGGTGGCGAGTTGCGCATCGGGCTGGCGGCATTGCACAGCGAACTCGATCTTTCCGTTTATCCACCGGAACTTGCCTCCGTGATCTCTGGCTTCTTTGCCGGCAAACCGCCGTTGCAGCTGGATGGCTATGTCACGCTGGAGGGGCGTACGCTCGGCACCTTGTCGGTACCACCGGTCAACGTTGAGTCGCCGATGGGCAACGCCCGGCTGGACCAGCTGCGCCTTGACATGGACATCAGTCGCGACCTGATTTTGCAGCACAGCACGCTGCGCATTCGTGGCCTGATGCTGGACGCCATGGAGAGCCGTTTTGAGCTGGCAACACTGGAATCGACGCTGACACCGTCGGGGACACTTGCCGGAACCATGCCACTTTACGAGAGCATGACATCGATGACCGGGCTTGCGTTGGTGTCACCGACCATGAGTATCGGTGGTGATCTGTATATTCAGGGCCGCAGTCGCGACAACAATGGTCTGCTGTTCAGTGACGCACGCATCTGGCTGGAAAATATCGCTGTTGCCGGGCTCCCTGCCAGCAAGGGTTATCTGGGCATTACCGTAGACGGGTTGGACAGCGCCGCGATGTTGCGTCTGTATGAGTTGGTCGACGAGATCAATCAGCAGATGGAGAACAGCATGGCCATGGCATTGGAAGGCAACAGTCCTGACCCGGCCGAACTGTCTGCTGCCAGCAACAGGATGGAGACCGCCATGGCCGAAGCGGCAGTGCTGGTAACTGACAAGTTGTTGCAAAGCGGCAAAAGCAAACTCGTTGTTGAAGCGTTCCTTGAAGATAGCGCGCCAATGTTGTCTGCGACGCTGGAGACAATCTATATCGGCGGTCTGGAAAACGTTTCCGACACGGCAACGCTGATGGCGCTGACCCCGGAGCAGATCCTCCGGATCAATGACACTCGTCTCAATCTGGACTGGCAAGCGTCGCTGCTGCCGGCGTCGCTGCAGCCTCAACT
>JBFHPX010000292.1:0-3091 GCA_041592575.1 Alcanivoracaceae bacterium | reverse complement strand
TCCGCGCCTTCCTGATGCAGGGCACTGGGCTTGAGGGCGGTGAGCTTCTCCAGCAGGGCAGTATAGGTGTCGAAGCCGTCCACACGAATCTGAACGTCGCGAGACACCCGCTGACCGATCAGACGGCGCTCCGGGCGCCACTCCCATTCCGGCTGAACATCCAGAGAGTCAGCACGCAGTTGCTTGTCATCGATACCGAGGGCCCGTGCCGCAGCCAGTGCGTCGGCGACCTGCTTATCCAGTCGTGCCTTCATCGCGGCAACGTTGTTGCCGGTTTCGCTAAAGCCGATGCGCAGCCGGAAACGGTCCGGAGTGGCGGTGGTTTCTGCCACGCCCTGAACCTCGACATGGGGTGACAGCGATTCCGGTAGCATGGTGTTGCCGGTGACCTGATTGTCGCAGCCGGTCAGCGCCAACAGCGCGACCATGGTCAGCAGGACATAACGCATAGGTAAAACTCCCGATCAATGAGTTGGATTGTGCAGAATAATGCCGGTCGCTGAACAGCCCTGTGGCGGATTCAGCGCTGGTCGCTGGTGCGGTGACGTCTCTCGCGTAGCGGCCTATCATGGCGCCCGTTATCGCAGGAGACATTATGACCATCAGCGAACAGGCCCTGAGACAGGCGTTGGCGGCAATCGTGCCGGAGGAGTTGGGCACCGACCTGGTCAGTGCCGGGTGCGTCACCCGGATCGCCATGACAGTGGAGGCGGTTGAGCTGGAAGTGCGGCTGGGCTATCCGTGTGACAGCCGGCTGGCGGATTACCGCCAACAGATTGGCGCCGCGCTGGAGCCGTTGCTGGCCGGGGCGGCACTGCACCTGCACCTTGGCTGGCAGGTGCAGCCGCATCGCACCCAGCAGAATCTGGCGGCACTCGATCAGGTCAGCAATATTATTGCGGTGTCGTCGGGCAAGGGCGGGGTCGGCAAGTCCACGACAGCGGTCAATCTGGCGCTGGCGTTGCGGGCTGAGGGCGCGCGAGTCGGGCTGTTGGATGCCGATGTGTTTGGTCCCAGTCTGCCATTGATGCTTGGCGTCCCGGACGGCCTGCGGCCGAAGGTTAGTGACAGCAGGCTGTTTATTCCGGTCGAGGCGCACGGACTGCAGAGCATGTCGATGGGCTATCTGGTGGATGAGGGCACGCCGGTGGTATTTCGTGGCCCGAAGGCCAGCGGTGCGCTGTTGCAGCTGGTCGAGCAGACCCTCTGGGAGCAGCTCGATTATCTGATCGTCGATATGCCGCCGGGCACCGGTGACATCCAGCTGACGCTGGCCCAACGTGTGCCGGTCGCCGGTGCAGTGGTGGTGACTACACCTCAGGACATCGCTTTGCTCGATGCTATCAAGGGCATCGAGATGTTCCGCAAGACCGATATCCGCGTGCTTGGCATCGTCGAGAACATGGCCATGCATGTCTGCAGCCAGTGCGGCCATATTGAGCATATTTTCGGCGAGGGTGGTGGCCAGCGGGTGGCCGGCCGTTATGACACCGCGCTGCTGGGCAGTCTGCCGTTATCACGGAGTATCCGCGAGCAGGCGGATGGCGGCATGCCAACCGTGATTGCAGCGCCAGACAGTGCCGAGGCGATGGCTTATCGTCAGGTCGCCCGGCGCATGGCCGCGAGGCTGTCGTTGACCGGGGTCGGCCAACGGGCTTTCCCGCGGGTGCGGATGGAACACTGACAGGCCGGATAGCTGCGGTTAAGATGCGCGCTTCGCCGGACATAACCAGATATCGAGGGAGTCACCATGAGTATCAAGTCAGACCGCTGGATCCAGCGCATGGCCGAGCAGCACGGCATGATCGAGCCGTTTGAAGCCAGGCAGGTGCGCCAGCGCGCAGATGGTGGCAAGGTGATTTCCTACGGCGTATCGAGCTATGGCTACGATGTTCGCTGCGCTGATGAATTCAAGGTGTTTACCAACATCCATTCGGCCACCGTGGATCCGAAACATTTTGATGAAAAGAGCTTTGTCGATGTGCGTGGCGAGTACTGCATTATTCCGCCGAACTCGTTTGCTCTGGCACGTACGGTAGAGTATTTCCGCATTCCCCGTAATGTGCTGACCATCTGTCTTGGCAAGTCCACCTATGCCCGCTGTGGCATCATCGTCAATGTCACCCCGCTGGAGCCGGAGTGGGAAGGGCATGTGACGCTGGAGTTCTCCAACACCACCACGCTGCCGGCAAAGATCTATGCCAATGAGGGTGTGGCGCAGATGCTGTTTCTCGAGTCTGATGAAATCTGCGAGGTGTCGTACAAGGATCGTGGCGGCAAGTATCAGGGCCAGCAGGGCGTGACGTTGCCGAAAGCCTGATTACTCTGTATCAGGCTCGGCGTCGCCGGGCTCTTCCACAGATTGCTCTGTCAGGTCTGCGTTTGCCGGCTGATCTTCATCAGGTTCGTCATCGGCAGGTGCGCTGTCAAAGACAGTGTCATCCGGTTTAGGGCCTTCATAGCTGCGCATCAGTAGCTCTCCGAACAGGGCCCGGTTCTCGACATGACGGGCCTTGACCAGCATGTACTGCAGTGAGGGTGCGACCCAGAAAATGGTGCGCCGCTGACTGTCCTTTTTTCGGCGTTTTTCGATCACCAGCGTCTGGATCGTGCCTGCCGGTGTCTCGACTTCTTCCTCGCCGGTAACAACGAAAGTGTGACTGCGGACCTTGTCGCCATAGGCAGCTTCGAGGGTGAACTCCCGTAGCCCTTCGGCGAACAGGCACTGGGCCTTGAGCAACATGGTCAGCTCGTCAAGGGTGTCATCGCTGATCGGGTAGTGGCCCTTTTCGTCGCCATCGTCGAACAGCACTTCGTGCTCAGCCCAATCGAACGACATGGTGTGCTCACGACGAATGCCGAACCCGCGAAATTCATGACGGTATTGCTGGCTGCGTGGCGCGCATTCATTCCACGAGAACTCACTTTGTTCCAGATTCTTTACCAGAAAGGAGCGGCTGTGCATGCGCATCCGGTAACGGTCCGGAGTATCCAGTGGCTCCAGTGACAGGGTTGCCTTGATGGTAGTCGGAATCTTGCTGACATGCAGGCGGAATTCTGCTTCGAACGGCTCAAGTGGCGCCGCTTGCAG
>JBFHPX010000291.1:0-3101 GCA_041592575.1 Alcanivoracaceae bacterium | reverse complement strand
CGCATCCGCAAAGTGGTGCCGGACGCCAAGCTGGTTTACAACAACAGCCCGTCCTTCAACTGGACCCTGAACTTCCGTCAGCAGGTGTTTGACGCCATGCAGAAGGAAGGCAAGGATGTGTCTGCGTACGATCGCGCCAAGCTGATGAGCGCTGACTACGACAACACCGAGCTGGGCATTGAAGCTGACAAGCGCACCGCATCGTTCCAGCGCGACGCAGCCCGTGAAGCAGGTATTTTCCACCACCTGATCACCCTGCCGACCTACCACACTGCCGCTCTGTCCACCGACAACCTGGCCAAGGGTTACTTTGGCGACGAAGGCATGCTGGCTTACGTTGCAGGCGTTCAGCGCAAGGAAATCCGTCAGGGCATCGCTACCGTGAAGCACCAGGACATGGCCGGTTCCAACATCGGTGATGACCACAAAGAGTACTTCGCTGGTGAAGCTGCACTGAAGGCTGGCGGTAAAGACAACACCATGGGCCAGTTCGAGAACGTTTAATCTCTCGATAAGCTTTAACGGTGTGAAGAAAAGGCGGGGCGAAAGCCCCGCTTTTTTTATTGCTCATGTTTTTCTAACCGTTAAGACGGTACTCTGCAGGTCTGTCTTTACACCAGCGGTTGAGGGATTGGCGATGGCTCGTATCGGGATGGCGCTGCTTGTTTTGTTACTCGTCTCCTGCACCGGCACACCGGAAGGGATCAGCCCGGTCACGGGGTTTGAACTGCAGCGCTATCTTGGTGGCTGGTACGAGATTGCCCGGCTGGATCACTCCTTTGAGCGCGGCATGTCGCGGGTCACGGCGGACTATTCGCTCAATGACGACGGCTCGATCATGGTGGTGAATCGCGGTTATCTGGCTGAAGAGAGCGAATGGAAGGAGGCCATCGGCAAGGCAAAATTTGTCGGAGAGGAAGACGTCGGTCATCTCAAGGTGTCGTTCTTCGGCCCGTTTTATGGTGGCTATGTGATCTTCGAGCTCGATCAACAGGGCTATCAGTACGCCTTTGTCACCAGCTATAACCGCGACTATCTGTGGCTGCTGTCACGCCAGCCGCAGGTCAGCGATGCCCTGAAACAGCAGTTTGTCCAGCAGGCTGACGCGTTGGGGTTCGATACCGGGGCGCTGATCTGGGTGGATCAGGCCGGGAACTGAGCCCGGTTCGGCCAGCGGGTTTGCTATACTCCGGCATCGTTTTCCGGAGATGCCCGTGATTCAGTACCGCATTCAGCCGTCCCGCCCCGAGGCCCACGTTTTTACCGTTACCCTGACCATCCCCGCGCCGACCCCGGAAGGGCAGGTGCTGCGCATGCCGGCGTGGATTCCCGGCAGCTACATGATCCGCGACTTTGCCCGCCATGTGCTGTCGCTGCGCGCCGAGAGCGCCGGCGCGCCAGTGGCGGTGGCCAAGCTCGACAAGGACAGCTGGCAGGTGGCGCCCTGTGATGGCCCGCTTCAGGTCACCATTGATGTTTACGGCTGGGATCTGTCGGTACGCGGCGCCCATGTCGATACCCGCCACGCCTACTTCAACGGCACCTGCGTGTTCCTGCAGCCGATCGGCCACGAAGACCAGCCCTGTGAGGTGGAGATGCTGGCCCCGGAAGGCGCAGCCTACGCCACCTGGCGCGTGGCCACCGGCATGCCGCGCGTAACTGGCGGCGAATGGGACTTCGGCCGCTTCCGTGCAGACAACTATGATGCGCTGATCGATTACCCGGTGGAGATGGGCCACTTTGAAGATGCCCGTTTTGAAGCTGGCGGCATTGTTCATCGTGTTGTGATCAGTGGCCATCGCGGCGCCGATCTGGACCGCCTGGTGCGCGACCTGCAACCGATCTGCGAGCAGCATATCGCCCTGTTTGGCGAGAAGCCGCCGATGCAGGACTACCTGTTTATGACGCTGGTGACGCCGGACGGCTATGGCGGCCTCGAACACCGCAACTCCACCAGCCTGATGTGCGCCCGCGCCGATCTGCCGCGCCGCAGCGATGCACCGGACAAGCAGCGCGACGCTTATCGCACTTACCTTGGCCTGTGCAGCCACGAATATTTCCACAGCTGGATGGTCAAGCGCATCAAGCCGGCGGCGTTCACGCCTTACGATTTGAGTCAGGAAAACTACACCGAACTGCTCTGGGCCTTTGAAGGCATCACCAGTTACTACGATGACCTGGGCATGGCTCGTTGCGGCAAGATCAGCACGGAAAGTTATCTGGAGCTGCTCGGCACCGCGATCAGCCGGGTGGCCCGTGGCCGTGGTGAACAGAAGCAGACCGTCACCGAATCCAGCTTCGATGCCTGGACCCGTTTCTACAAGCAGGATGAAAACGCCAGCAATGCCATCGTCAGTTACTACGCCAAAGGTTCGCTGGTGGCGCTGGCTCTGGACTTTACCTTGCGCCGCGTGACCAACGGGGCGAAATCGCTGGACGATCTGATGCGCCTGCTGTGGCAGCGCTACGGCAAGGTTGGCGTCGGCGTGCCGGAGCAGGGCATTCAGTTGCTGGCGGAAGAACTTGCCGGCCAGTCACTGCAGGCATTTTTTGATCTGGCGCTGTACAGCACCGAGCCGTTGCCGTTGGCAGATTTGCTGGCCGATGCCGGTGTTGAGTTGCATTGGCGCGTCCCGCTCAGTCATGCCGATCAGGGCGGCAAACCGGGTAACGGCACTGTGCCGCTGAATCTCGGCGTGCGGGTGGCTGAAGATGCGTTGGGTGCCCGTATTCAGGTGGCGTTCGAACAGGGCGCAGCGATGGCGGCGGGGTTGTCGGCCGGCGATGTCATCATCGCCCTGAATGGCATGAAAACCGATGCACGCAAGCTGGACGACCAGCTGCAACAGTTCCTGCCGGGCGACGAGATTGAGGTGCATGCGTTTCGGCGCGATGAGTTGATGCGGGTGAAAGTGCGTCTCGATGCTGGTGAGGCTTCGTTGGCTTACTTGACCGTTGCTGCTGGTGGTTTGACTGAGATTGGTAAGAGTTGGCTAGGGAAGTGATTGGTTTGTGTTCCGCGGCTTGTGTGGTTGCTTGTAGTCCGTGCGGCGAGGAGCAGTGTTGGCCTTTCCGGGACACGCCGTGAACCCATCCCTGGG
>JBFHPX010000290.1:0-3116 GCA_041592575.1 Alcanivoracaceae bacterium | reverse complement strand
TGACGACGCTCTGCCAGCGCCGCAGCAAGATCAAACGGCTGCGTCATTTCTGACTCAGGCGTCTTGCGCGGAACGCTTGCCGAGGACGCCCTTGGCTTCACGGCTGCTCATGGCATCGTAGTACAGCGGCGCCGATTGCTGCGTCTGTACCTGGCCGAGCAGTGCTTCTTCAGTGGCCTCATCCGAGCATTCATCGCGCGGATCGAGCGGATGAATACCCAGACGGTTGAACAGCTTCTGGTCATGACCGGTTTCCGGATTGTCGGTGGTCAGCAACCTGTCACCGTAGAAGATCGAATTGGCCCCGGCGAAGAAACACAGCGCCTGCATTTCATCATTCATTTCCTGACGGCCGGCGGACAGACGGACAAACGACTGCGGCTTCAGAATCCGCGCCACGGCTATGGTGCGGACCAATTCGAAATGATCGAGATCGGCCACATCCGCCAGCGGCGTGCCCTTGATCTTGACCAGCATATTGATCGGCACCGATTCCGGATGCGCCGGCAGATTGGCCAACTGCTGCAGCAGACCGACACGGTCACGCCGGTCCTCCCCCATGCCGATAATGCCACCGGCACAGATTTTCATGCCGGCATCGCGAACATGCGCCAGCGTGCCAAGCCGGTCGTTATAGCTGCGGGTGGAAATAATCTGGCCGTAGTATTCCGGCGAGGTGTCGAGGTTATGGTTGTAGTAATCAAGACCAGCCTCGGCCAGTTGCCCGGCCTGTTCCTGCGACAGCATGCCCAGCGTCATACAGGTTTCCATGCCCATGGCCTTGACCTGTCGAACCATGTCGAGCACGTAGGGCATGTCCTTGTCGCGCGGGCTGCGCCAGGCTGCGCCCATGCAGAAACGTGATGCGCCTTTCTGCTTTGCCGCACGCGCCTCTTCCAGCACCTTTTGCACTTCCAGCAATTTTTCCTTTTCCAGCTCGGTGTTGTAGTGGCCGGACTGGGAGCAGTACTTGCAGTCTTCCGGGCAGGCGCCGGTCTTGATCGACAGCAGGGTCGATACCTGCACGGCGTTCGGGTCGAAATGCTGGCGGTGCACACTGGCGGCCCGGAACAGCAGGTCATTGAATGGCAGGGCGAACAGCGCTTCGATCTCATCACGACGCCAGTCATGGCGTACGGCAACAGCCTCAGGGGACGACTTCAGGGGGGTCTGGACAGCAGTCATGCTGGCGCTCCGAAAACGGCACAGGAATGCCGGCAGACTAGGAGGCGCGGGGATGACTGTCAATCTGGCAATGGTCACAAAGGTTTACATATGGTCATTATTTGATCTCCTGCAAGCCCCCTGCAGTCTGTGTGCAGCCCCGACCAGCCATGCTTCCGGACTATGCACCGGCTGCCTGGCCGACCTCCCGGTCCTGTCCGGCCCGCTGTGTCGCTGCGCCTTGCCCATGTCCGGCCCCAGCCTGCCGGAGCACGGTGATCTTGCCCCGCTATGCGGCCGCTGCCTGCTGCGGCCGCCAACCTTCCTCGGCATTCAGACGCCGTTTCTCTACACCCATCCCCTCGACCGCATGATCAACGACTGGAAGCACCAGCGGTGCCTGTATATGCAGCGACCGCTACAGTACCTGCTTGATCAGGGCCTGACGGCCCTGCCCGATGTCGACGCAATCGTGCCGATCCCCCTGCACTGGCTGCGGCAATGGCAACGTGGTTTCAATCAGGCGACCCTGCTCGCTCAGGCGTTGGCCCGCCAACATGGACTACGCGTGCTGCCGGCGCTGTCCCGGCCGGGAGCCGGCAGGCACCAGCAGGGCAGTACTGCCCGTAACCGGCGCCGGGCCCGCTCCGGCATGTTTGCCTGTCGCAGGGATGTCCGCAATCTGCGCATCCTGCTGGTGGATGACGTCATTACCACCGCCACCACCGTACTCGCCGCCAGCGATGCGCTGCTGGATG
This sequence comes from Alcanivoracaceae bacterium, assembly GCA_041592575.1. Taxonomy (GTDB): domain Bacteria; phylum Pseudomonadota; class Gammaproteobacteria; order Pseudomonadales; family Alcanivoracaceae; genus PGZG01. The sequence continues at coordinate 1,194 of JBFHPX010000290.1, read as the reverse complement.
CCGGAGCGGAAAGCGTCTCCGTGGTTGCGCTGTGTCGGGTGCTGCCACCTTCAGCGCGATAGCTTGAGAGCTGCTTTCCCTGATCCGGATCATTGCCGGACCGGAGCAGGTCATGACAGCATGACTGACCCGGATGGCTGATCGATCCCGTTGATAATTCAGGCATAATGCCCCGGTCCACCGCCTGTCCATGGAGAGCAAGAATGAAAAAAGCGTTAGTTGCACTGCTGGGGATAATGCTGATGACACCCGCTCTGGCCGAGAGCCCGTACAGCGGCAGCAATGTACTGCGAGGAACAGTGGTGTCATTCGGCCGGGTTGATCCCACCGAAAATATTGGCACCGGCCTGTACCTTGACGCGAACTACTCCAGTGTTGCCCTGAATGGCGGTGTCGCGACAAAAAAATTCAGCAATGCTCCGACCGGCTCTGGCTGCGTCACTTTTACCAAAGCCTGTGATGCCAGTTTCACCAATGCCTACTTCGGCGTCGGCTTCAGCCGCATCATTCAGTTCCAGTACGGCTATGGCACTGAAGGCGATCTGGTCCGTCTGCGCTCCGACTTCAACTTCCGCGCCGTGGTCGATTTTCTCAGTAACACCAAAACCCGCAAGGATCGCATGCTGCTGGCGGATCGGCTGACCTTTACCATCACTGGTGAGCGTTACAACGACAAGGAAAGTGAAGCCTTCAACAACACCACCTGGGGCATCGGCCTGCTGTTCTGATGGCCATGAATATCCGGATCACACAGGGGCATTCACCGCCGCCGAACCCGAACGGCGCGACAGTGGTGATTGATGTGATCCGGGCTTTCACCACCGCACACTACGCCTTCGTCGGCGGCGCCCGTGAAATACGTCTGGTCGCTACAGCCGATGCTGCCTTGCTGCTCAAACAACACGATCCGTCACTGTTACTCGCCGGCGAGATTGATGCCCTGCCGGTTGCCGGTTTTGATTTCGGCAACTCACCCGATGAAATCCGTCAGTCCGACGTCCGTGACAGGACACTGGTGCAGCGCACCACCAACGGTGTCATTGCCACGCTGGCGGCCCGACACAGTGCAGCGGTGCTGGTGGCCGGCCTGGTCAATGCAGAGGCCACCGCCCGCTGGCTACTGCAACAGAATTATCAGGACATCCTGCTGGTGGCATCACACCCGGATGGCGATGAGGATGTCGCCTGCGCCGA
>JBFHPX010000289.1:0-3118 GCA_041592575.1 Alcanivoracaceae bacterium | reverse complement strand
GCAGGAGAAGCAACATGCTTGGCCAACGCCCGAATCCGTCCGATCTGACGGCGGAAACCTGGGATCTGATTGTGATCGGCGGCGGCATCACCGGCGCCGGTGTTTTGCTGGAGGCCGCGCGCCGCGGTAAACGTGTGCTGTTGCTGGAACAGCGTGACTTCGCCTGGGGCACATCCAGTCGCTCATCGAAAATGGTGCACGGCGGGCTGCGTTATCTGGGACAGGGCGATATCCGCCTGACCCGTCATTCGCTGCTGGAACGTGAACGTTTGCTGCAGGAACTGCCGGATATGGTAGTGCGTCAGCCGTATATCTTTCCGATCCGGCGGGGCAAATTCCCCGGTCGCTGGCCAATGAAAGCGATTCTCTGGTTGTACGATTTTCTCGCCGGCATTCGCGACCATCGCTGGCTATCGATAGACAAGCTGATGACGCTGGTGCCGGGCCTGAATCGCGACGGCCTGGTGGGCGCCATGCGTTATACCGATTCGCTTACCGACGACAGCCGCCTGGTGGCACGGGTGCTACATGAAGGCAGTGGTCATGGCGGCCGTGCCTGCAATTATGTTGAAGTAAACAATACACAGCGTGTCGGCGAATTGCTGACCCTGTCGGCAACGGATCTTGTTGCAGGCACGACATTGTCGTTCCGCGCCCGGCATGTCATCAACGCCACCGGCGCCTGGGCCGATCGTCTTTCCGGCACCGAAAAGAAAGTCCGGCCTCAACGTGGTAGCCATCTGTTTGTGCCGGCGCTGCGTTTGCCGGTTTCCGATTGCCTGACCATCCTGCATCCGGATGATGGTCGTCCGGTATTTGTGTTTCCATGGGAAGGGCGAACCTGCATCGGCACCACGGATCTTGATCACCGCGAGGATTTGTCTTTCGAACCCGTCTGCACCCGCGCTGAAGTGGACTATCTGCTGAAACTGGTCAACAGCCAGTTCCCTCAAACCGCGCTGCAGGACAGCGACATCATCTCCACCATGGCTGGCGTGCGGCCGATCATTGCCTCTGGCAAGGGGATTGATCCGTCGAAAGAGCGTCGCGATCACGCGGTCTGGTCGCACGGCGGGGTCACCACTGTCAGCGGAGGCAAACTCACTACCTTCCGCCTGATCGCTCTGGATGCGCTGCTCGCTGCCGGCCTGATCGATGCTGACGACCATGCTGCCAGTCAGGCGCCGAAGGAACGCATGTTTCGCTTTGCAGTAAAACCACCACATCGCCTCGGGCATCCGCTTGCCGAGCTGCCAAGCGGCGATGCACTGCTTGAGCAGGTGCGCTGGGTGCTGGAAAACGAAATGGTGGTGCACCTGGACGATCTGCTGCTACGTCGCACCCGAGTTGGAAACCTGTTGCCGTATGGCGGCAAGGCGGTACTTGGCGATATCAAACCCTTATGCCAGCAAGGTCTTGGCTGGGATGAGGATCGCTGGAATGGAGAGGTGTCGCGCTATCTTGAAATCGTCGAACGTTACTACAGCGTGCCTCCGGGCAGAGACGATGTCGCCAATGCTGCATGAGTAGCTGCGCATGAACCAGGACCTGTTGCTCGCCATTGATCAGGGCACCCAGAGTGTCCGCGCCATGCTGTTCGATCTGCACGGCGAACTGGTGGCGCGACATCAGGTACATATTGAGCCCTATCGCGCCGAACAGCCGGGCTGGGCGGAACAGGACTGCGACTACTTCTGGGAAAACCTCTGTCGTGCCTGCCAGGGGTTGTGGCTGAATTATCCGGATCTGCGCTCGCGGGTGATTGCCGCTTCACTGACCACCCAGCGTGCTTCGGTGGTCTGTCTGGATAAAAACTTTCAGCCATTACGACCGGCGGTGATCTGGCTCGACCAGCGTCGCACCAGCGCCTTTCCGCCGTTGCCGGCATTGCTCAATATTGCCGTCAATGCCATCGGCCAGGGCGAAACCCTGCGTCAGTTTCGCAGCAAGGCCGAGTGCAACTGGATTGCGGCCGATGAACCGGACGTATGGAAAAAAACCGAGCACTATGCACTGCTGTCCGGCTACCTGACTCTGAAGCTGACCGGCAAACTGAGCGATGCCATCGCTTCTCAGGTCGGTTATATCCCGTTTGATTTTCGCAAGCAGGACTGGGCCGGCGCGCTTGATCTGAAATGGCATGCACTGAGCGTCAAACGCGAACAGTTGCCGCCGCTGGTGGCTGCTTCCAGGCCGCTCGGCGTCATCAGTAAAGAAGCTGCCCGTGATACCGGTATTCCGGAAGGCCTGACCCTGTACGCCAGCGGCGCCGACAAGGCCTGCGAAGTGCTCGGCAGCGGCGCACTGACGCCGGATACCGGCAATCTCAGTTATGGCACCACCGCCACCTTCAATACCTGCAACCCGAAATATGTCGAACCGATGCCGTTCGTGCCACCGTATCCGGCGGCGATGCCCGGTCACTACAACTCGGAAATCATCGTCCAGCGCGGTTACTGGATGGTGAACTGGTTCAAGCGCGAATTTGCCGCCGCCGAAGTGCAGGAAGCGGAAACGTTGAACATTGCCGCTGAACAACTGTTCGACCGACTGCTCCGCGAGTCGCCCCCCGGCGCCATGGGGCTGACCTTGCAACCGTTCTGGAATCCAGGGGTGAAGTATCCGGGGCCGGAAGCCAAGGGCGCGATTATCGGTTTTGGCGATGTGCATACCCGCGCGCATTTGTACCGGGCAATTATCGAGGGCATCGGCTACGCCCTGCGCGAAGGCAAGGAGAGACTGGAGAAACGCAACGGCGTTGCCATTCGCCAGCTGCGTGTGTCCGGCGGTGGCTCGCAGAGCGACGAGATCATGCAGATCACCGCAAATATTTTCGGTCTGCGTGCCGAACGACCGCATACCTGGGAAACCTCCGGGCTCGGTGCCGCGATCAACGCCGCGGTGGGAGCCGGTTGTTACCCCGGTCACCGCGAGGCGGTGGCAGCGATGACCCGGCCGGGCAGGGCGTTCAGTCCGGATCGCGATACGGTCAAGCTGTACGACCGGCTGTACAGCGAGGTTTATCGTCCGTTGTACGGGCGTCTGGCGCCGCTTTACCGTAATATCCGCCGCATCACGGGATACCCGAAGCGTTACTGATGCTCAGCTACCTGCATGG
>JBFHPX010000288.1:0-3168 GCA_041592575.1 Alcanivoracaceae bacterium | reverse complement strand
GGGTCGCTTCGTAGCCGTCCATTACCGGCAGTTCGCAATCCATCAACACGACATCCCAGTGGCCGGTCTGACGGCGTACCTGTTCCACTGCCTGCTCGCCGTGGTTAACCAAAGTGGCGCGAATACCAGCGCTGCGCAGGATATTGTCGATCACCAGCTGATTAACCGGATTGTCCTCGGCAACCAGTACATTGAGATTGGCGCGGGCACGCGGTAGCAGGATTTCGTCTGCCGGTGTGCTGCTCTTGCTCTCGCTATCGGTGAGCAGGCGCAGCAGTGTGTCGTGCAGCTTGCCGCTGCGTACCGGCAACTCGATCAGGCTGTAGGGGTCGTCGGTGATGATCTCCAGTTCTTCACCGAGACGACGCAGAATCAGTACCGCCACGGATGGTGGCAGTGCTGCCAGCAGTGCCGGCAGGTCGCTGCACAGGTCCTGATGCAACAGCAGCGCATTTACCGTCAGGGCCGGTTCTGCCGTGAGACGGTGAATGGCGTCAGCGCTGTCGGCGCAGCTGATCAACTGCATGCCCCAGCGTTCCGCCATCTGGCCGATGCTCATTCTGCGCGCTGCCAGCGGGTCAATCAGCAGCAGCGTTTTGCTGGCCAGCGGCAGCGGCTGGGCCGGTACATTGATGGCGCGGGCACGGATCGTGAACCAGAACGTTGAGCCACGCCCCTCGGTACTGCTCAGGCCGATCTTGCCGTCAAACAGATCACAGAGTTTACGGCTGATGGTCAGGCCAAGACCGGATCCACCATAGCGTCGGGTGGTGCTGCGGTCAGCCTGACTAAAGGCGTGAAACAGCAGGCGCTGCTGTGTTTCGCTGATGCCGACACCCGTGTCGGCCACTTCAAATAACAACTCGCTGCTGCCATCGGCGGACTTGCCATGGGGAGAGACACTGATACTGATCTGGCCCTGTTCGGTGAACTTGAAGGCGTTGCTGAGCAGGTTAGTGAGAATCTGTTTCAGGCGTGTCGGGTCGGTCATGATCCGGCGCGGCACTCGACTGTCTATGAAGGTCAGTAGCGGCAGGTGTTTGTTCGCCGATGGCAGGGCAAACAGGGCAACGCAGTCATCCACCAGGTTGTACAGGTCGGTATCAATCACTTCGAGGCTGAGCTTGCCGGCTTCAATTCTGGAGTAGTCGAGGATGTCGTTAATCACCGTCAGCAGTGATTCTGTGCTTTGATGAATGGTGTCCACATACTGCGCTTGCTGGGCATTTAGCGGAGTGTGACGGAGCAGATCGACCATGCCTACGACGCCATTCATAGGGGTGCGAATTTCATGGCTCATGGTGGCCAGAAACTCGCTCTTTGCCTGATTGTGGGCGCTGGCCTTCAGGGCTTCGATTTCGGCCCTGGCGCGATTGCGAATGGAATCTGCGTGGGCTTCCTTGAGTCGATTAATGCGATCAGCAAGTGCCAGCGACAGCAGTATTACCTCGAGAAATACCCCAAACTGGACCATATTCTCGGTAATGGCATTGCGCGGAACAACGCCGTATTTGTTCAGCGCCATGAAAACCGCACCAACCAGAAAACACAGCCACGCGATCAGGAAAAAGCGGGCATCTGAATCCCCGCGCTGGTAGCGCTGCAGGCTGATAAAAAGAATGCTTACCATCATCACGATAATCACGGTCACTGTGACGGGGATAAGCGTATAGGGACTGACAAGGGATTGAATGACCAGCAAGCCAAGGCCGATAAAACCGAGCTGATTGAGCCAGCGAGCGGATTTTTCTGCACGCTGTTCCAGTACCAGAAATGACACGGTAAATCGGGTGGCAAAGAACACGATCAGCGGCAGTACCAGTGCCATAACATTCGCGGCCACCAGCGGTGACTCGGGCCACAGGTAGCGCTGGGCGAAACCATGCAGGACCACCTGAAACAGGGTGATGGTGATGGTCCAGCAGACATAAAGCAGATAAACCGGCTCGCGGATTGAGGCATACAGGAACAGGTTGTACAGCATCATGATGGCCATGCCGCCGATGAACAGCCCTTGAATCAGAATGCTGGTGTGGCTGATACGGTTGAACTGTTCGGCGGTCTCCAGCGTCAAGGGCAGTTGCAGACTGTACGGCGTCTGCACCCGCATCAGCAGGATACGCGGCTCACCGGGAGGCAGGTCCAGCGGCAGGGCGATGCGGTGATAGGCCAGACGACGCTCACTGAACGGGACGGCCAGACCGGCGCGTTGTTCGTCCACCGGCAGCGCGACATCCGGTGCCAGTACATACAAGTGCAGGTTGGCGAGGATGGCGTTATCAATCCGTGCCACCCAGCGGGCCGGGTTGTCGGCGTCGTTAATGACGCCAAGCCGGAACCAGCAGACATCGGTGGTAAAGCCGAAGTTGGCCATGCCGGTGCCTTGCTGCCATTGAAGATGCCGGTGCTGATGCAGCACCGTGGCGTCGGGCGTGGCATGGACCGGGGCCTCGCAGAAGTATTCCAGTGCCGGCTGTAGTGGCGCCGCAGCGGCGGAGAGGCGCAAGGTTTCCGCCCCGCCGGTCAGGGAAATCAGCAATAGCCACGCCGTCAATAGCAGCTGCGCGTAACGGGTAAGGCCGGCTCGTCGAAATCGGCGTTCCATGTCGGTCTGGACCAGATGCTTGCCCATGACTCTATGGTCAGCGCCAGCCTGATGCAACCCTCTGTCGCGAGGCTTCACCTATAGCCAATTTCCTACACGAAGTGGAGCAAATGTCGTCGCAGGATTCTGCGTGTCAGCCCCCATTCTTGACTGGCACGGATGCTCCCACACACGGATTGCAACGGACATTGCCTTTGGCCTGATTACCAACGCCCGCTCCCCAGCGGGCTTTTTTATGTCAGCAGGTGGCGCAGTGGCTCCGGCAGGCGCTCCACCAGCGCTTCAGGCAAGGTCACGGCGCGACGCACAAACTGCCACAGGTCCCAGTAGTCCTTGTGGGCGAGGATCATCCCCTTGTGGTCGACCTCCAGCCAGGTGGTGCCGGAGATCGTGATGGCTTTTGGCCAGAATCTTGACTTGAAGGTCATGTCCCACTCGGCCACATGGGCGTGCTCGGTGCGGACTTCGCGCTTCATCACCGCGTTCAGTTCCGGGAAGATCTTCACCAGATCGCGGTACACGCCGACAATGGCCTTGCGACCGCGGACTTGCTGCAGCGGGTC
>JBFHPX010000287.1:0-3171 GCA_041592575.1 Alcanivoracaceae bacterium | reverse complement strand
CGACGTTGACCCTCTTGATGATGTCAGTGGTCTGGGTATTGTGGTCGATCCGGGTGCGCGCACTGTTACTTATACACCGCGTCGTTTTGAGTCCAGATTCAATGACCGGTTTGTTCTGAGGGTAACGGATACTTGCGGCGCCGAGATGTCTGCAGAGTTCAGAGTTGTTTATCCCGGTGGCAAAGATGCAGGCTCGTTTGGTGGTGGCGTTGCGTTAGTCACATTGCTACTGCTGTTACGGCGTCGTCACTGGAATTCATCTGTCAAAGGTAACGCCTGAGCGTGGAGCCATTGCAGGTTGCAACTGGCTGGGACCTGATAGTTATCGGAACCGGCCCTGCCGGCGAAGCGGCGGCCATGCGAGCAGTAAAAAGCGGCTTGCGCGTGGCGGTTGTCGAGAATCAGAGCAAGGTGGGTGGCAGCTGCACCCATCTTGGCACCATTCCTTCCAAAGCACTGCGTCACCAGATCCGTCAGGTTATTCGGCATCATCGCAACCCCTTGTTACAGGACATGCGCGTTCCCGGCAGCAACCGCTGGGAGCGCATGGTGTCCCGTGCTCGCGAGGCGGTGGATGCCCAGGTGACGGTGCGTACCGGCTACTATTTGCGGAACCGGATTCCCGTGTTCAACGGCCTTGGGGTGCTGGATGGTCCAGGTCGCGTGCGCGTCAATGAGCCCGGTGGTCGTCAGTGGCTGCTTGAAGCAAAGCATATTGTGCTGGCCACCGGATCGCGGCCATATCGGCCCGATGATGTCGACTTCAGTCATCCACGGGTTTATGACAGCGATACCATTCTGTCGATGGCGCACACTCCCCGCCACCTGATCATCTATGGTGCCGGGGTCATCGGTTGCGAATATGCCTCGATGTTTGCCGGCTTCGGTATCCGTGTCGATCTGGTCAATACCCGTGCCCATCTGCTTGATTTTCTCGACACTGAAATTTCTGATGCGCTCAGCTACCACCTGCGTGAGCAGGGTGCGACCATTCGCCACGACGAACACTACACCCGGGTCGAGGCGGATGAGCATGGCGTGACTCTGCACCTGCAGTCCGGCAAGAGTATTCGGGCCGATGCGTTGCTCTGGTCAAATGGTCGCACTGGTAATAGCGACGGGCTCGGGTTGGAAAGTATCGGCCTGAGTGCGGATGGTCGTGGTCATCTGTCTGTTGATGGGCGTTACCAGACCAGTTGTAACGGCGTCTATGCTGTTGGTGATCTGATTGGCTGGCCATCACTGGCCAGTGCTGCTTACGATCAGGGGCGTTTTTGTGCATCCGCCATCTGTGGAGATGAGCCTCATCAGGTAACGGATGTGCCCACCGGTATCTACACTATTCCGGGTATCAGTTCAGTGGGCAGAACCGAGCAGGAGCTGACCCAACAGCAGATTCCCTATGAAGTTGGCCAGGCTTTTTTCCGTAACCTGGCTCGGGCGCAGATTACTGCCGAGCAGGCCGGCATGCTGAAAATCCTGTTTCACCGTGACACTCTGGCGGTGCTGGGGATCCACTGCTTCGGTTATCAGGCCACCGAGATTGTTCATGTCGGTCAGGCCATCATGCGTCAGCCTGCTCCCAACAACACCATCAATTACTTTCTCGAAACTACGTTCAATTACCCGACCATGGCGGAGGCCTATCGGGTGGCGGCGATTAACGGCATGAATCGGCTGCGGCGCTGATCAACGTCCCTTTGAGTATTGCTCGCGGTTCCGCAGGCTCGCTTCCGGCGCTTTACGCAGCAGCACATAGGTAGCGCCAGCACCACCATGCCATGGTTTGGCACTATGGAATGCCAACACCAGATCCCATTCTTCCAGCCAATGCAGCACGTAGCTTTTCAGCCGTCCGGGGGTGATGCTGTGATAACCCTTGCCGTGGGTAATCAGTACCGTCCTGAGCCCATGATGAGAGGCGCTGTTGAGGAAGTCGGTGACCTGAATCCGTGCATCTTTCAGCGTCACCCGATGCAGGTCCAGCCGCGACTGCGGTTCGTATTTACCCAATCGCAGTTTGCGGTACACCCCTTCCTGAACGCCGTCCTTCTTCAACCCGACCAGATCGTGCGGTCCCACTTCGCGGACCTGATCCGGCAGGCTAAGAGCCTCGCGGTTGATAGCAGGGCCTTGTCCGGCGGCGTCCCTTCGGGCCAGCTGTGACAGCGTCGGCGCACCGCGGCGCGGGCGGACCGGTGCTGGCTGCTCGGGGAGTCGTCGCACACCGCGCATCTCGCTTTCGAACAGATCGTCATCCTGATTGGACATATGCACCTCTGATTGCATGGTACCCGAAGCTGCCGCAGACTGGAGACCTGTCGGTCAGCTGCGGAGGCGTCATGAAGCATCGCTCAAAGCGGGATGCGCTCAACGTCAACGTTCGGGTACGTGAGCCTGGTAAGCCAGCGCCTTTTGGCCACCTGATTGATCTCTCCATGGGCGGGCTCAGCGTGTCCGGGCAGGGCGTGCCGTTATCTGCTGATGTTCACACCTTTGAGCTGCTGCTGCCCTGGCCCATGCACGGCGTTGATACGGTGATCCTGGAAGTCGAGCGACGCTGGCTGGATTATACCGATACCGGTCGCTGGCATGCCGGCTACCTGATTGTTTATTGTCCCGAGGGTGCCGTGCTTGCCCTTGAGCATCTCAGTGCGAGTTTTGCCGATAGCGGATGATCAAGGGGGGGTAGGGCACTGTGATTGGCGACATTGACGTTGCGGCTCTCTGGCAGCAGTACTGGCCGGGGCTGTTAGCGTTCATCAGCTTGATGCTGGCACTAGGCACCACAGTTCATATCGTTTTGCATAAGCGCGAGTCTCGGGCCGCGGCGGCCTGGACCGGACTGGTCTGGCTCGTGCCGATTCTGGGTTTCTTCCTCTACTTGCTCATCGGTGTGAACCGTATCCATCGGCGTGCCCGGCAGCTGACTCGCGGCGGGCTGGATATTGTCAGTGGCTGGCGTCCCGCTGCTGAGCCGCAGCCGGTGCAACGCAACATGCAGGCGCTGGCGGGGTTGGTGGCCAGACTGACCGGATTGCCGTTGACTGGCGGTAATGCGGTCAGGCCAATGATTGCCTCAGATGCCCTGTCAGAGATGGTTGCCGCGATCGACTCCGCCAGCGAATCAGTTTATCTCTGCACCTATATTTTCGGTAACGATCAAGCCGG
>JBFHPX010000286.1:0-3172 GCA_041592575.1 Alcanivoracaceae bacterium | reverse complement strand
GTCCTTCATGGAATCGCCGGTATAGGTGCAGCCGCCGCCGGATTCGGCACAGAACTGCTCCACCAGTTTGCTGCGCAACCGCTCCGGGTCGGCTTCGGCGAAATGATGGGCGATTCTCGGATCACTGCCGAGACCAAAAAGAAAGTCGTTAACAATGCTCTCGATACCTTGCAGCTCCCCGAGGTCCTGATAAAGGGTGCTGTGCGGTGCACTTTGACAACCGGTCATGAAGATAAATACGGCCAGTACGGGAATCAGAATAATTTTCATCAGAATGCTCCACTCAAGGACAGGTAGGCGCCGGTTTGGCTGCGAGAGTCATTATCGAACGGCACCGCGACGGAACTGATTTCACCGAGGTCGACCCAGGCGCCGGTAATGCTCCAGCGCTTGTTGGGGAACCAGGCCACAAAAAGGCTATGCCATGCATCCTGGTTCAAAGCAGTCAGATTATCCGGGTGTTCACGGTGCTCTCCACCCACCAGCCAGTGCTTGTTAACAAACATGCCCAGCGACGCCTCGGCGACGGTGCTGCGACTATTTCGCTTGTCACCACCATGGCCGAGCAGTCCGCCCTGATTGGCTTCGGTGGAACGGATCACACCATTAACGAGCCAGTTACGACCGAATGGCCCGCCAAGGAAAACCTTGGTGGCGGCGACATAAACATCAGCGCCGTAGTCGCTCTCCGCGCCCAGAGCTTGTGGCACGCTGGCCCCGCCAAGGGCTGCGAGCTTGGGGTTAATCGATTCACGGTAGACAGCGCCGAGCGAAATCTGCGGCATACTGGTATACAGAATATCGCCCGCCAGTCGCACTTTCAGACCAAAGTTGTTGCTGCGGACCTCCTGATAAGCCAGAGGAGGAAATGCGCTGACATCAAGTTCCTGACGCGCCACCGAAAGCTCTATACGATTTTTCCAGGTCCAGGCCGCGCCAAAGGCGCGTAGCTTGAAATCCTGAGTTTCAACGCGGCTGCCGAACACGGTGCCGCCATGTTGCTCTTTGGTGCCATAGCCGGCAAGAATGGCCATCGGCACAATGCCGCCACCGGCACTGCCATCTATGCTGCTAACGGCGCCAGTGGCAAGGATGCGACCCTCGCCAGTGGCCGCGGCCATCAGCGGTGTGGTGACGAGAGCAAGTAGACCTGCGCTTAGAATCTTTCTCATTGGTTGTTCCTCCGTTTGCTGCTGATCCATGACTCCCGCCAGATTTCGAACTGCTGTGGCGGCAGTGGACGAGACAGAAAGTACCCCTGGGCGCCGTCAACGTTCATGGCCTTTAGCATTACAAGCAGCTCCTTGGACTCGACACCCTCCGCGACCACCTGAATGCCGAGCTGGTGGGCCAGTTGCACTATGCTTTCAACAATCGCTTTCTCCGACAGGGTCTTGAGGTTGCCGCGGAAAAAGCTTCGATCAATACGGATTTCATCAACCGCAAGATCTCGTAGTAGCGCCAGCGATGAGCGACCGCTGCCAAAGTGGCCGATGGCAATGCGGACCCGCTGACGTCGCAACCGAGACAGGGTTTCCCTGGCTTGCTCCAGAGAGCTGGCGGCGAGGTTCTCGGAAATTTGCAGGGTGATCATGGACTTTTCAATCCCGTGTCGCCGGCTGGTTTCAATGAAGCGGGTAACAAAGCCGGGATCTTCAAGATCGTGTCTGGAGACATTAATGGATACCGGCACCGCAATACGGCGCCTTTGCCAGTCAGCAATCAGTGCACAAGTCTGTTCCAGTGCCCAGGCGTTGAGCTCCGCTATTTGACCACTGTTTTCAGCCAGGAAGATGAACTCGTCGGTGGAGATGGTTCCATATGACGGGCTTTCCCAGCGCAACAGGGCGTCGGCGTAGACCTCCAGAGGGTTGGCGAAGGCGATGGCCGGCTGCAGGTTGAGGCTGATTTCGTTGTTGGCAATGGCGCCGCGTAGTGCATAGGCAAGATCAAGCCGGCGCTTGCGTCGGGCGTCGTCGCTGGCGTCGTAAACCTGAAGAATGCTGCGTTGCTCCTTTGCCTTGTACATTGCCTGTTCAGCGGCTCGAATCAGCGCCTCCGGGCTTTGGCCATGACCAGGGAACAGGGAGGCGCCGATGTTAATGCGGATGCGAGCCTTCAGATCCTGATCCATTTTTGCGGATGATTCTGTTGCCTGAAATAGCTGCTTCGCTACGGCATTGGCATCGGTCTCGTTGGCGCCGGGCATGATGACCAGAAAATCATCGGAAGCAATGCGACAGACGGTGGAGTCTCGCAGGCAATTGGCCTGTAGTGTGCGGCCCAGCCAACGTAGCAGGTTGTCGCCAGTGTCATGGCCCAGAGAGTCATTGATCTCGCGCAGGTGATGGATATCCACCGACAGTAGTACAAAAGGGGAGCCGCCTTTACCGTTATCGATCAACCGGCTAATGCACTCAATGGCGGCAAGCCGGTTGGGAAGGCCGGTGAGATCGTCCCGACGTGCCTGCTGAAAAATGGCTTGCTCGCGCTCATCCACAGCTTTCTGCATGGCGCTGAATGCATCTCCAAGCTGTGAAAACTCACGAATGGATTGCTTCGGAATGGTCACATGGTAATCGCCATCTCCGATTTTGGCAGCGGCGGTTCCGAGCTCGCCTAGCGGCCGGGTGAGTCGCCGGGACAGCCAGGAAGACATCACCAGCACCAGCAAGAAGGCGCCTCCCCCAAGGAACGAGAGCTGCACACCTACCCGACGGAACGCGCTGGCCTCATCGGTCATTGGAATATGCAAATAGGCATCAAACAGTTCGGCGCTCTGCAACTCCACCCGATTGCTCATAAAACGCTGGCCAGCGATACCAAGCACGGTGGGCGAGCCTGCCGTAACGGTTTCCATGGTGATAATGCGTTGGCGAGCGTCACGCGGACTATCGGCGCCAGGAAGGGTGCTGAAAAGACCGCGCTCACTGGCGCCGGAGGCGCCCGCCACGAAGCTGCTGTCTGCGCCTACCAGCTCTTTCATCTGCTCGACAAAACTGTCACCCATTTCGAAGCCAAGCGTGAGTATGCCGAGGATGTTCGGGTTGCCCACGGGGGTTGAGATGATCAGATGGGGAACATTATTGATGGCAGTGATCTTGACGGTCATCGCCATTTCATTGCCAGCAAAGCCGCTTACCGAGTAAGGAGTATTGGCGGCGCTGATGGT
>JBFHPX010000285.1:0-3175 GCA_041592575.1 Alcanivoracaceae bacterium | reverse complement strand
GGCGCTGATAACGCGTCCACTTGCCGTTATTGCAGCGCTTTCCTTTGTTGCCATTGCCGTGCTTGATCTGCCCTTCCCACTGATCATTGTCGCCGCTGCCCTAACCGGTTGGTGGTGGTCGAAACAGTGGCCGGCATGGCTGGGCAGCTCTCTGGTGCCCGCCGAGAGCTGGCGACCCGAGCCGGTCAGCATGGCTGGAACCCTGCGTGTGCTGGTGATTGGCTGCGCCATCTGGGTGTTGCCGTTGTTGGTAATGTGGCCAACGCTCGGCGCTGATCATGTGCTGGTCACTGAGGCGTTGTTTTTCAGCAAGGTTGCCGTGGTCACCTTTGGCGGCGCCTATTCAGTGCTGGCCTATATTGCCCAGCAAGCCGTTGATGTCTACCAATGGTTGCTGCCTGGTGAAATGCTGGATGGTCTGGGTATGGCAGAAAGCACACCTGGCCCGTTGATTCAGGTGGTGCAGTTTGTCGGCTTTATGGCGGCGTTTCGTGACGCAGCGCCATTCTCTGCCCCGGTGGCCGCCCTGCTCGGTTCGTTGGTGACCACCTGGGCGGTATTTGTGCCTTGCTTCATTTTTGTTTTTGCCGGCGCGCCCCATGTTGAAAAGCTGCGCCACAATCGCGCCATTGCCGGCGCACTGCGTGGCATTACTGCCGCCGTACTGGGTGTGATCGCCAGCCTCGCCTTGTGGTTTGCCAGCCATGTGCTGTTCGCGAGTCATGTACCCACCAATGTCGCCGGCATCATCCTGAATTTGCCGGTGGCAGAATCGATCAACCTGGTTTCGCTGACTCTTCTTGTTGGCGCCCTGTTTGCGCTGATCAGGCTGAAATGGGGCGTAGGTCGCCTGCTGTTGGTGGCGGTGATAACCGGTGGCGGATTACATCTACTACTGGGATAACAGAACGGTATCTTATGAAAGGGCTTCATCATGACCAAGACCATTGAGTGCTTCTTCGACTTCGGCAGCCCGGCCACCTATCTGGCCTGGACCCAGCTGCCGGCGCTGGCAGCAAGGCATAACGCGAAACTGCTGTGGCGACCGATGTTGCTTGGCGCCCTGTTCAAGGCTACCGGCAACCAGTCGCCAGCGATGAACCCGGCCAAAGGCCGTTACATGCTGATTGACTTTCAGCGCTATGCAAAGCACTACGGCGTGCCAATGAAGTTCAATCCGTTCTTTCCGGTCAACACGATGACGCTGATGCGCGGAGCGGTTGCACTGCAGGACGACCCGCGCTTTAACGATTACCTGCGGACAGTGTTCAACGCGATCTGGGTGGAAGAGCAGAATATGGGTGAGCCGGAGGTTGTCGCCCGGGTGCTGGCCAAGGCCAGCTTCGATACCGCTGCACTGATGGCCCTGTGCAGCGACGAAGCGGTGAAAGCGAAGCTGAAAGCGAACACGGAAGAAGCGGCGGCACGCGGCGCCTTCGGCGCGCCGACAGTATATGTGGATGGAGAAATGTTCTTCGGACAAGATCGCCTGCCGATGATCGAGAAAGCGGTTCAGTAACCGGAGAAACTGTCATGGCTGAACTGCGCCCTGTTGCCCCCGATCTCTGGATCACCGGCATTCCGCATCGCTTTATCGGCCTGCATCTGGGCACGCGCATGACGGTGGTCCGGCTGGCCTCCGGTGCGGTGGTGCTGCACTCCCCGGTGCCGGTCTCCGATGATCTGCGTTGCGAAATTGAAGCGATAGGTCCGGTGCGCCACATTATCTGCCCGAACCTGTTCCACCACGTGTACGCCGCTGATGCCAAAGCCGCCTTCCCTGACGCCCTGCTGCACGGACCGAAAAAATTGCAGCGCAAGCGCAAGGATCTGAAGTTTGATGCGCTGCTGTCAGACGTGCCGCACCCTGACTGGCAGGGCGAGTTGTTGCCGCTCACCGTGCAAGGCTCGATGCTGCACGAAACCCTGTTCTACCATCCGGCCAGCAAGACTTTGATCAGCTGCGATCTGGTCGAGAATTTCAGTCACTGCGACCACGCGCCGACGCGCTGGTATCTGCAAGCAGGCGGTATCTTTGGCAAGGTCGGCTGGCACCCGCTGCTGCGCATGGTGTATCTGAATCGGCGCAAGGCGCGGCGGAGTATCGAGCAGCTGTTTGAGTGGCCGTTCGAGCGGGTGATTCTTGCCCATGGGGATGTGATTACTGAAAATGCGCGGGAAGCAGTGCGTGGTGGGCTGGCATGGTTGTATTGAGTGCGAGTCTAGCGGCGAGGTTTGGCGCAGGCGTTAAAACGCCTGCGGCTCAATATCCTTCAAGTGCCGCGATACTGCGAGCCAGGCACCCATCAACCCCAGCACGCCGGCAAACACCGGCAGGGTCAGCAAGGTTTCCCAACCCAGTCCGGTCAAGCTGAACTCGCTGTTATACAGCGCGCTTAACCGGTTTACTGGCCCGGACAGCCATAGCAAGGTGGACTGCACCAGAATCACCGCAGCAAGTCCGCCGAACAGGCCGAACCAGAAGCCGGTGTAAAGGAATGGCCGGCGTACAAAGCCGTCGGTGCCGCCGACGATTTTTACCACCACGATTTCCTCGCGGCGGCTTTCGATGGCAAGGCGGATGGTATTCACCACCACCAGAATCACAGCCAGTGCCAGTGCCAGCATCAATGCCGACACGACTCTTTCGCCAACAGCGAGCATGGCATGCAGGCGGCGTACCCATTCGATATCAAGCACGGCCTGATCGACATTCGGTTGATCGCCAAGCGAGACTTTCAGTTGGGTTAGCTGGTCAGCATCGCTGCTGGCCGGGTAGACGATAATCAGCGGCGGCAGTGGGTTATCCGGCAACGCATCAAGTACGTCACCGAAACCGGATAGCGCCTTGTATTCTTCCAGTGCCTGTTCGCGAGTGACCACTTCAACGCGCTCAATGTCATCCCGTTGTTGCCACTCGCCAGCGATACGACGTTGAGAGGCCTCGGTGACGTCGTTCTTCAGAAACACGGAAAGATGTACGTTGCCGTCCCAGTTCTCGGTCAGTGAGCGCACGTTCTCCAGTAGTACTGACAGGCCAGCGGGCAGCGCCAGAGCAATGGCGATCACCAGCACGGTCATCACGGTGCTGACTACGGTTTGACGCATGCGCTTAAGGGCATCGACGGCGGAGTCACGGTGGTGCAAACGCCAGGCATCGAAACGATCACGCAAG
>JBFHPX010000284.1:0-3198 GCA_041592575.1 Alcanivoracaceae bacterium | reverse complement strand
TCTGGATCTGGAAATGGCCACCGATATCCGTCGTGCTGCCGCCAGCGACCATATCAACGATACCCTCGACTACAAGGCGGTCGGCAAGCGGCTGATCAGCTTTATCGAGGCATCGGATTTTCAGTTGGTCGAGACACTGGCTGAGCGAGTGGCGGAAATCGTCCTGAAAGAATTTTCCGTGCCCTGGCTGCGGTTGCGGGTTTCCAAGCCGGGCGCCCTGCGTGGTTCGCAGGATGTTGGCATTATCATCGAACGAGGCAACAAACAGGCATGACAAGGGTTTACCTCAGCTTCGGTTCCAATATTGATCGCGAACACAATATTCGCTCTGGCCTGGATGCGTTGGCGCGGCGGTGCGGCGAGCTGAGTTTGAGTCCGGTGTATGAAAGCGCGGCTGTCGGCTTTAACGGCGCTGCGTTTCTTAATCTGGTGGTTGCGATTGACACCGATTTATCTGTCGGTGAGTTGTCAGCGTTACTGAGAGCCATTGAGGCGGATCATGGCCGTACCCGTGGTGAGAAAAAATTTGCCAGCCGGACTCTGGATATCGACATTCTTACTTATGCGGACGCTGTCGGCGTGATTGACGGCGTGGAGCTGCCGCGCGATGAAATTCTGAAACATGCATTTGTGCTGAAGCCGCTGGTGGATATTGCGCCGGAGGAAAAGCATCCGCTGCTTAGGAAAAGCTACGCCGATTTATTGGCGGCAAAGGACTTTTCGTCCCAGTCGCTATGGCAAGTGCCATTTCAGTGGCCGACATAGATCGCATTTTCAGTAGCGATGCGGCGCCATATCGCCCTGCGCCCAGCGAAAAAAATCGTAATCCATCTTGATCAGGCCGCCGGGATAGCGAGCATCGAATGCTTCCGCGGTTGGCCATTGGCCGTTTTTCTCAAGATCGTGCAGTAACCGGCGCAAGGTTTGCTGACCAACCTGGGATGACATCAGAAAATACACCGTTGCCCAGGCCACGCTATAGGGCATGGCGTCCTGATTGTGTGCCATCTGTCGCCATTGCGGTTCCGGCAGGTTCAGGTAGGTGCGCAGGCTGACCAGCTCACCATTTTTGGTCCAGCCGCGAATGCGCTCTGCCGCCGGGTGCGGGCCGATGACAATGGCGCCGTTTTCGCGTTGCAGCATTTGTACGTACTGCGCCATGCCTTCATGTATCCAGCTCGGTGCACGCGGCGCCAGTTGGGCCAGAATGACGTGGCTGGATTCGTGCAGGATAGTGCCGACAATGCGTTCTTCTGTGGACCAGTCCCAGACGGCGACTTCTTTTGTTCGCGTGACATAAACACCGGAAATGCCATCACTGGCGGACTCGCCGGTGCGTTCATTCAGCCAGCGATAGAATTCGGCCTTGCCGCTGATCAGATTCAGATTGACCGCGACGTCGCCGCGAACATCAAGGCCGAGTGTGCTGGTGTAAAGCGACAGAATGGTGTCGAGTCCCTCGCGTACCCGTTCCTCCGCTGCTTCGCTCAGCTTGAAGTCATTGCGTCGGAAATGTACCAGCCCGTTGCGCTCGTTGGCGGCGGCAGTGTGCAGCGGTTTGCTGTGCTGATCCTCAGGCGGTTTGTCACCGAAGTGCAGGCGTCCCTCGGCATCGCGCCACTGATAGACCTGCGCCTGTGCCAGCGGGCAAATCAGCAATAGCAGCAGGCTCAGTCGGTACAGTTGGCGGCGATCCATTTGCTCAGCCTCTCTTTGTCTGCAGCGACTTGCTCCATCGAGACACTGTAGCGCTCGCCCTTTTCATTCTTGTACATCACCGGACCATCAAGCGATTTCAGCTCGCGTTTTGCCTTTTCACACTTGGGCGCCATTTCCAGCTGGCGGACGCGCTCAGCTTCGGCACTGCGCAGCTGTTCTTCTTGCTGTTGCTGCTGTTCGGCATCTCGCAAGCGTTGCAGTCGATCCCAGGTTTCCTGCACCGCTTCATCCTGTCCCAGTAGCGGTTGTTGCTTGATCTGAAGCTCCTCAACAGCCGGATCGCCCTCACGGGGGCGATCACTGAAATGCACCCGGCCCTGCTCGTCGGTCCAGCGATACA
Organism: Alcanivoracaceae bacterium; assembly: GCA_041592575.1. Taxonomy (GTDB): domain Bacteria; phylum Pseudomonadota; class Gammaproteobacteria; order Pseudomonadales; family Alcanivoracaceae; genus PGZG01. Next base: position 1,139 of record JBFHPX010000284.1, on the reverse strand, counting down.
GCCCCTGTGCGGTTGCAAGGCAGGGTAATAGCAACAGCAGAATCCATCCTCTGCGGATCATCTCAACCTCCTTGGAAGCCCAGCGAGCGGCCGCCGTCCACAGCCACAATCTGCCCGGTGATGTAGGGCGCGTCCAGTGCCAGAAAGGCCACCATGCCGGCAATATCCGTAGGGTTGCCACAACGCTTCAACGCCGTGGCCTGAAGAATGTCCGACTGGTTGTCCTGACCCTGTTCCGGCCACAGGATCGGTCCCGGGGCAACGCCGTTGACCCGCACATCCGGCCCCAGCTCGCGGGCACTGCTGCGGGTCAGCATGGCGAGGCCTGCCTTGGCGATACAATACAGAGTGTGCTGCGCCAGTGGCTTTTCCGCATAGACATCGACGATGTTGATGATGCTGCCGTTGTGTTTTGCCAGCGCCGGTGCCAGCGCCTCGGTAAGAATCCAGGGTGCCCGCAGATTGCTGTTGATGAGCCTGGTCCAGTCTTCGTCGCTGTTGTTGCCGATCGGCGTTGGGTAGAACGATGAGGCGTTATTCACCAGCAGATCGAGTCGACGCCACTGCTGGACCGCCATGTTGGCGAGAATCCGTACCTGATCCGGTTGGTCGAGATCAGCCTGCATCACGCAGGCGGACTCCGGTCGGACGCTGTTCAGCTCATCGGCAAGCCGGTCGGCTTGGTCGCGACTGTGACGGCAATGAATGATCACCCGCATGCCGCGGCCATGCAGTGTTCGTGCGGTTTCAGCGCCAAGCCGTCGGGCGGCACCGGTAATCAGGGCGACGGGATCTGCCATGTCTGCTTGTGCTCCTTCAAGGATTGGATGCGCGCCTTGTCGATGGCGTCGCCCAGTGCCGGGCCGTCAAACCCTCGCGTCCGCAGGGCAGCGACATCCACCTGACGGGCGGCGTCTGCAGCGGCACGCAGATAGGCTGCCTGCGGGTAGTCGCGCTGCTCAAAACCGCTGCGACCGCGGGCATCTGCCTCACAGGCACCGAGAAACAGCTCCCAGCGCTGCGGTCGGCGAATGGCATCCAGTGAGCGTAGCAGCTTCCAGACCGTCTCCGGCTTCAGCTCCAGCGCCCGGTGGCAGTGGGTATGAAAGCGCGCCACCAGAATACCCAGTTCACGGCAC
>JBFHPX010000283.1:0-3206 GCA_041592575.1 Alcanivoracaceae bacterium | reverse complement strand
GGCGACAATGCCAAGGTCATGGGTAATGAGCAGGACACCGAGATTGAGCTCCTGCTGCAGTTTTTTCAGCAGATCGAGGATGCTTTGCTGGACAGTGACATCCAGCGCCGTGGTTGGCTCGTCAGCAATCAGCACGGATGGATCATTGGCTAACGCCATGGCAATCATGACCCGTTGCCGCTGGCCGCCGGAGAGTTGATGCGGATAGCGTTTCAGCATTTCTTCCGGCTCTGGCAGCTGCACCAGCGTTAGTAATTCCATGCTGCGAGTGCGGGCCTGCTGGTCGGAAAGACTCTGGTGAATCTGCAGGCTTTCGGCCAGTTGTCTGGCGACGGTATGCAGCGGATTGAGCGCCGACAGCGGCTCCTGAAAGATAATGCCGATGCGATGACCGCGCAGCGCGCGAAGGCGAAGTTCTTTTGCGCGACTGATGTCCTCTCCATCAAGCTCAATGCTTTTTGCATGCCAGCTGGCCTGGGCTGGAAGAAGCTGTGGTACGGACAGGGCGGTCAGGGATTTGCCAGAGCCGGATTCGCCCACCAGGGCCAGCATTCTGCCGGCCTGCACCGACAGGCTGACGTTACTCACGGCGGGTTGTAACTGGCCGGGGAAGCGGATGGTTAACTGATTGATCGCGAGCCGGGTTGTCATTGCAGATACTTCCTCGGATCGAAGGCATCACGCACTGCTTCACCTATAAAAATCAGCAGCGACAACATAAACGCCAGCGAGACGAAGGCACTGATGCCAAGCCATGGCGCGTGCAGGTTGGCCTTGCCCTGGCCGAGCAGCTCGCCCATGGATGGAGAGCCCGGAGGCAGGCCGAAACCGATAAAATCCAGTGAGGTCAGAGTGACGATAGAGCCGTTGAGAATAAACGGCATGAATGTCAGCGTTGCCACCATGGCATTGGGCAAGATATGCCGAAACATAATCATTCGGTCAGACACGCCAAGCGCTCTTGCGGCGCGGACATAGTCCAGATTGCGGCCGCGCAGGAACTCAGCCCGAACCAGATCCACCAGTGCCATCCATGAAAACAGCAGCATAATCGCAAGCAACCACCAGAAGCCCGGCTTGACGAAACTGGAGAGAATTATCAGCAGGTAAAGCGTCGGCATGCTTGACCAGATCTCAAGGAAGCGTTGTCCTGCCAAGTCTACCCAGCCACCGTAGTAACCCTGAATGGCGCCGACAACCACGCCAACAATGCTGCTGGCAAACGTCAGCAGCAGCCCAAACAGCAACGAGATGCGCAAGCCGTAAATGATCCGAGCCAATACGTCACGACCCTGATCATCGGTGCCAAGCCAGTTCTCGGCTGATGGCGGTGCCGGTGAGGGTGTGGTGAGGTCATAATTGATGGTGTTGTAGCTGAAGCGGATCAATGGCCATAGCATCCAGCCTTCAGCCTCGATCAGCTCACGAACATAGGGATCGCGGTAGTTCGCTTCGGTTTCGAACATGCCGCCGAACTCGGTCTCCGGATAAGTGAACAGAACCGGCGCGTACAGTTCGCCCTGATAACCAAGCAGGATCGGCTTGTCGTTGGCAATGATTTCGGCCGTCATGCAGATCAGCAACAGCCCGGCAAATATCCATAGCGACCAGTAGCCACGCCGGTTATCACGAAATGCCTGCCATTGGCGGCGAGTGACCGGGTTCTTCAGTAACATCAGAATTCCCGCCGTTCGAAGTCTATGCGCGGATCCACCAGAACATAGGTGAGATCGCTGACCAGCTTCAGCAGCAGGCCAATCAGAGTAAAGATAAACAGGGTGCCGAATACCACGGGATAATCACGATTGATGACCGACTCGAAACCGAGTAATCCGAGACCTTCGAGAGAAAAAATATACTCGATCAACAACACTCCGGAAAAGAACATGCCGACAAAGGCAGCCGGGAACCCGGCAATGATGATCAGCATGGCATTGCGAAATACGTGGCGATAAAGCACCTGATTTTCGCTCAGCCCCTTGGCCATCGCTGTCTGTACATAGAGCTTGCTGATTTCATCAAGAAACGAATTCTTGGTGAGCATGGTCAGGGTGGCAAAGTTGCCAATAACGATAGCAATCGTCGGCAGGGTGATATGCCAGATGTAATCGGTGATCTTGCCGAACCAGGATAGCGAGTCCCAGTTGTCAGAGGTCAGGCCGCGCAGCGGGAACCAGTCAAGATAGCTGCCGCCTGCGAGCAGCACGATCAGCAGGATGGCAAAAAGAAAGCTGGGAATGGCGTAGCCTATGATGATGGCGCTGCTGCTCCAGACATCAAATGGTGTGCCATGGCGGACGGCTTTGCGAATGCCCAGTGGTACCGACACCAGATAAGTAATCAGGGTGCTCCATAGCCCGAGCGAAATGGAAACCGGCAGGCGCTCGATAATCAGCTCGGTGACAGGTCTGCCACGGTAATAGGATTCTCCGAACTCAAAGCTGGCGTAGTTCTTCAGCATCAGCCAGAAGCGTTCCAGCGGTGGCTTGTCAAACCCGTATAGTGCCTCAATGCGGGCGATCAACTCCGGAGGCAGGCCCTGAGAGCCGCGATACTCACTGCTGCCGCTATTGCTCTGCAACATGTCGGCGCTAGTGCCGGCGAACTGGCCGGTGGCCGAAGCCTGCATGCCTTTCAGTTCTGCCACCATCCGTTCCACCGGCCCGCCGGGGGCAGCCTGAACGATCACGAAGTTCAGCACCAGTATGCCGAACAGGGTCGGTACTATCAGTGCAAGGCGGCGGAGGATGTACCAGCTCATCAGGGTTTCTGCCACCAGGCGTCAAGGGGCAGACCGTAGGGCGGGGTAACCTCGGGGTGTGCGAGCGTGTGGCGATAGGCGACACGGAAACGGTCAATATGCCAGTTAGGCACCACATGGTGGCCCCACTGCAGGACCCGGTCCAGCGCCCGGCAACGGATAACCAGATCCTCTCTCGTCGGGGCGTTGATGATCAGTTCGACCAGCGCATCGACAACCGGGTCGCGCAGGCCAATCAGGTTGCGGGAGTCCGGGGTGTCGGCCGCCGTGGAATGCCAGAAATCACGCTGCTCATTGCCAGGAGAAAGGGACTGCGGGAAACCGCCGATGATAACGTCATAGTCGAATTTTCGAACACGCTCGACATACTGGTTCGGGTCGATACGGCGGACGCTTGCATCTATTCCAAGGGCTTTCAGGTTGCGAGAGAAGGGCAAGGCAATCC
>JBFHPX010000282.1:0-3223 GCA_041592575.1 Alcanivoracaceae bacterium | reverse complement strand
CCACAGGGATCCGCCACTGCGACCATCGCCCAGCGCATTGAGTCGGTTACGCAGTACTGCCGGCAGCTGCAGCTCGTAAAGGCCGAACATGGCCAGCGCCAGCGCCACAAACACCACGGTGGAGGCAATGATTGCGGCCGGTTGCTGCAACATGTACTGCAGGTTCATGCCGGCACCAAACAGGGCCACCAGCATGCCGGCCAGGGTGTAGGGCAGGGCGACGCCGAGTACGTAGGCACTGCTGAGCATAAAGCCACGACCGGCACCGGGATTGTCGGCGCCGGCAATAATCCCGGACAGGATCGGAATCATGGGGAATACGCATGGTGTGAATGCCAGCAGCAGACCGCCGACGAAAAACAGCAGCATCACCATGCCAAGGCCGTGGATGCTCATCCAGTCACTGAATACGCCGGCGTTTTCCGAAGTCAGAGTGTTGAAAAACCCGCCGTCGGCCGTTGCAGGCGTGCCATTGGCAGGAGCCGGTTGTGGCACAAAGGTCAGTGGAATCCGGGCGGTTTGCGGGGTATAGCAGAGCACATCTTCCAGGCAGCCCTGATGGTCGACCTCCAGCACGGTGGCCACCAGCGGCACGCTGTTCAGGGCCACGGTGAACTCCAGCTGGTCGTAGTAGACCTCTACGTCGCCGAAGATCTCGTCGGTTTTCGGCTTGCCGGCCGGCGGTTGCCAGTCGGCGAAATCGTTGAGCAGGTTACCGTTTTCGTCCAGCAGGCGCAGACCCAGGCTGTGCTGATAGAGGTAGACACCCGGGTACAGGGCGATCAGCACTCGAATCTGCTGCAGATCCGGCTCGGCAAAGGCGCTGACCTGCATGGCATCCGAAGCCAGAGGAATGTCGTCTTGATCGAATGCGACGCTGTAACCCGGAAGGACCAGACCCGCCAGCAGGACAAGCAGGGACAGGGTTGCTTTCATCAATATCTCCGGATTAGTCGTGCCGAGCAGGGCAGACACCGCGAACAGGTCTTGGTTCGGCGGAATTGTCGCCCTTCACAGTAGGTGATGCAAAGGCAGGCTCTGCTATAGTGGCTGACATTGTCAGTCGGATCGGTGATAACAGCATGAAGCTCCCGGAAAACATGACGGAAACCGTCGGTGATCGCTTGCTCGACCCGGGCAACTCGAAGCTCTGGCGGTTTGGTGCGGTACTGATTGTGCTGCTGTTTGTGGCGGATGCCAGTCTTGGCTGGTACTGGAGTCAGGAGCCGGATCTGGTCACGGTGGAGCCACTGCCGCAAGCCGTCACCGGCGATGCCACCACCGCCGCGCTGATTCTGGTTTCCGAAACCCTGCTGGACAAACCCGGTGGCTACCTGAGCAACGACATCCTGCCGCACCGGTTGTGGCTGGATAACATGCCGAACTGGGAATTCGGCGTGCTGGTGCAGGTGCGTGACATGACCCGGGTGATGCGTCGGGACATGAGTCGCTCACAGTCACAGAGTGAGGACGATGGCGACCTGATGAAGGCTGAGCCGCAGTTCAACTTTGACAATGCCAGCTGGGCGATCCCGGCGACCGAGCGAGAGTACCGTCGTGGCATTGAAGCGCTTAAGCGCTATCGGCAGCGGCTTGCCGACAATGATGCCCGTTTCTATGCCCGTGCCGATAACCTGAATTACTGGCTTGGTGATGTCCACAACCGGCTCGGCGCCATGTCTCAGCAGCTAAGTCAGAGTGTTGGCCGTGGCTCTCTGGATGAGAGTCTGGATGAGGAAGGCAACCGGACCGCGTGGATGGACATAGACGATGTCTTTTACGAGGCCCGCGGAGGTTGTTGGGCGCTTATCCACCTGATGAAAGCGGCTGAGCACGATTTTGCTGACGTGCTGGCAAAGAAGAATGCGCTGGTCAGTTACCGTCAGGTTATTCGCGAGCTGGAAGGCACGCAGGAAACTGTCTGGAGCCCGATGATCCTGAACGGTTCAGGATTCGGTGTGTTGGCCAATCATTCGCTGGTGATGGCGAACTACATTTCCCGCGCCAACGCAGCATTGCTTGATCTGCGCCAGCTTCTGTCCCAGGGATGATGTTCTTGCCGGGCGGTTGCCCGGCTTCTCTTTACTGCACCGAATCCAGAGTTCTCTCGACGTTGGCACGAAACGCCTGATTGACCCGCAGTCGCCGCATGGTCCAGTAATGTCCCCCCAGCACCCGGTTGATCAGCAGGGTGCGCGGTGATGGCTGGAACGACTCCAGATATTTCCACGGCACCGTGCGGGTGTGTTTGACCAGATCCAGATGCAGTCGGGAACCGGCAAAATCGAACGGCTGGTCGCTGAACGGCGGCATCAGCAGCTCCACCCAGGGACGATAGAATGCCTCGCTGACATCCGGGCCATCGCCCTTGCGCACATCGAGGTCCACCAGAATCCGGTCGAGGGCCTCGTAGTCTCCGGCATAAGCCGCCAGGGTCAGCGCCTTCAACGCCTTCGCGTCTTGCTCCGGAATGCGCTTCACCGCGCCGAAGTCGTACATGATGATGCTGCCATCCGGGCGGAAGGCAAAATTGCCGGGGTGGGGATCACAGTGCACTTCCCGAAGCACGAACATTTCCCGGCCCAGTGCGTCGAAAAGACGCTCGCCAAGCAGGTTGCGAAGCTCCTGACTATAGCTGTTGCTGGCCTCGACGGTATCAAGATCATCGCCGGGCTCGTAGCGCAGGGTTAGCACCTGCTCCGAGCTCAGCTCGTCAATGACTTCCGGAATGACAATCCAGGGTTCATCGCGGTGGAACTCGCGAAAGCGTTTCAGGTTGTCGGCTTCCTGCTTGTAATCCAGTTCCTCTTCCAGCTGATCACGGATCTCGGAAAAAATTGCGTCCAGCGTCGCTTCGTTGACCTTGAACAGGGCGCCGAGGCGGAGAATGCGCCGCAGCTGGCGCATGTCCGAATCGATTGAGGATTTGACCGCCGGATACTGGACCTTGACCACCACATCGGTGCCATCCTTGAGTGTTGCCCGGTGCACCTGGCCAATCGACGCTGCCGCAAACGGCTTTTGCTGAAACTCTGCGAACAAATTGGCGGGGTCGTCGCCCAGCTCATGCCTGAGTTGGCGTTTGATAATGGAGAATGGCATCGGCGCAGCGGCTTTTTGCAGCACGGTCAGGGCATCAGCGATTTCTGCCGGCAACAGATCCTGCATCTGCGATGCAATCTGGCCGACCTTCATCACCGCGCCCTTCATCTGGCCGAGGGTT
>JBFHPX010000281.1:0-3227 GCA_041592575.1 Alcanivoracaceae bacterium | reverse complement strand
CGTCCAGGTGCATCCAGTACAGGCTCCAGGGGTGTTCGGTATCTGCCTCATAGCTATGCGGCTGCCCGGGAGGAAGCAGCAGCAGGTCGCCGGCGGTTATCGCCACCGAGCGACCTTGCCAGCCCAGCGTCGCCTGACCGTCAGTGCAATAAATCACAAGATAATCCTGTGGTGCCGGCCGTGACATCTGGTGCCCGCGGGCTTCGGGATAAAACCCGAACGCCAGCGGATAGCAGGTTGCAGACAGCATATTGCCTGCCAGATCCTGAACCGTGCCTTGCGGCAACAGAATCCGCTCGCCGCTTGCCGGCAACGGCCAATCTGATGTTCTGCTCACGCAATAAAGTCCATCCGCTGCAATCCGAGCCATCTTAGCCCGGCACCGGGTCATGGTACAAAGTGCATCAGAGCCCAACACCCGGAGCATCCCATGACCGTTCGCGTTCCCCATCTCATCAACGGCGAGTGGCGCCACAACGCCGGCAGCGCGCCCTTTGCCGTTACCGATCCGACCAGCAATCAGCCGCTCTGGGAAGTGGCGTCGGCTACCGCTGACGAGATCAACGAGGCGGTGGCGTCGGCAAAGCGGGCGTTTGCGGTCTGGCGCGAAGTGCCGACGCCGGAACGGGCGCGATTGATGCTTCGCTACCAGCACCTGCTCAAGCAGCATCACGACGAGCTTGGTGCGCTGGTGGCGAAGGAAACCGGCAAGACTATTGCGGATGCCAGAGGGGATGTCTGGCGCGGCATTGAGGTGGCGGAGCAGGCTGCCAATGTGTCCGCGCTGATGATGGGTGAGACGGTCGAGAACGTAGCCCGCGGTGTCGACACCCATTCCTGGGTTCAGCCACTGGGTGTCTGTGTCGGTATCACCCCGTTCAACTTCCCGGCAATGATTCCACTGTGGATGTTCCCGATGGCATTGGCCTGCGGTAACGCCTTTATTCTCAAGCCATCCGAGCAGGATCCGATGACCGCGGTGCGCCTTGGCGAGTTGCTGCTGGAAGCCGGCGCGCCGAAAGACATTCTGCAGATCGTGCATGGCCGCAAGGATCAGGTCGATCAGCTGATTACCCATCCGGATGTGCGCGCGGTGTCGTTTGTCGGTTCGGTGCCGGTGGGCCAGCATATTTATCGCACTGCCACCGATCATATGAAGCGCGCCCAGTGTTTTGCCGGCGCCAAGAATCATATGGTGATTATGCCGGATGCCAATCCGCAGCAGGTGGTCAGTCAGCTGGTGGGCGCCAGTGTTGGCGCCGCCGGTCAACGCTGCATGGCAATCAGTGTGGCGGTGTTTGTCGGCAGCGCTCGCGACATGATTCCGGCATTGCGCGATGAATTGGCAAAAGTGGCGCCGGGGCATCACAGCGATGCGGCAGCGGCGTTTGGTCCGTTGATCAGTCCGCAGGCTAAGGCACGGGTATTGAAGTTGATCGAGACCGGCAAGCAGGAAGCCGAGTGTTTGCTCGATGGCAGTGAGTGCACGGTGCCGGGTTATCCGGATGGCAATTGGGTCGGACCGACACTGTTCCGCGGTGTGACGGCGGAGATGACCATTTATCAAGAGGAAATCTTTGGTCCGGTGCTGTGCTGTGTTGAGGTCGAGTCGCTGGATGAGGCATTGAAGCTGGTCAACTCCAATCCGTATGGCAATGGCACCTCGATTTTCACCAAAAGCGGTGCGGCGGCGCGTAAGTATCAGCATGAGGTGGAAGTGGGGCAGGTGGGCATCAATATTCCGATCCCGGTGCCGTTGCCGTTCTTCTCGTTTACCGGCTGGAAAGGCTCGTTCTACGGTGACCTGCATGCTTATGGCAAGCAGGGCGTGCGGTTTTATACCGAGACCAAGACGGTGACTTCTCGTTGGCCGGAAGATGAGATTGTTGAGACGAACATGACGATTTCATTGAAATGATTTTTTAGTTAGGAGGCGAACTTCTCGACAGCGTATTTTTTGATTGTTGCTATATGAGAGTTTGGCAGTGAATTTCGTCGGTCAGGGCCTTGGTTCATGCCTCCCGGGACACGCCGTGAACCCATCCCTGGGGGCTTGTGTTCGACATCCATGTCTCACACAGTCCCGGCAACCCCTGAAGTGCTCAACAAACCGGAGAAGTTCGCTGCCCAATCCGTTTGAACCAGAAAAGTTGATCCCGAGGTATGGCCATGGATTTCTCACTGACGGAAGAACAGCAAGCCTACTGCGATACCGCGCGTCAGTTCATGGAAAAGGAACTGGCACCGTTTGCCGCCGAATGGGATGTCAATAGCTACTTCCCGGTGGACACCCTGCGTGCCGCCGGCGAACTCGGCTTCATGAGCCTGTACTGCCCGGAACAACACGGCGGCATGGGCCTGTCCCGACTCGACGCTGCGCTGATTTTCGAAACCCTTTCGCAAGGCTGCACCTCCACCACCGCCTATATCACCATCCACAACATGGCGATCTGGATGCTGTGCCGCTACGGCAACGACAGCGTGCGTAGCGAATGGGCGCCGGCACTGACCAGTGGGGAAAAACTCGCCTCCTACTGCCTGACTGAACCCAATGCCGGCTCCGATGCTGCGTCACTGAAAACCATGGCCCGTCGCGACGGCGATGATTATCTGCTCAGCGGCGGCAAGGCATTTATCTCCGGCGCCGGCAGTACCGACGCGCTGGTGCTGATGGCTCGTACCGGCGGCGATGGCGCCAAAGGCATTTCCTGCTTTCTGGTGCCCGCCAATGCGCCGGGTGTCAGTTACGGCCGCAACGAAGACAAGATGGGCTGGAAGTCCCAGCCCACCCGGCAGGTCATTCTCGACAATGTCCGTATTCCGGCCCGCTATCGCCTCGGCGAGGAAGGCGAGGGCTTTCGTATCGCCATGGCCGGTCTGGATGGCGGCCGCATCAATATTGCCAGCTGCTCGCTCGGTACTGCCCGTGCCGCGCTGGATCAGTCACTGCGTTATGTGCAGGAGCGGCGCCAGTTCGATCAGGCGCTGGCACAGTTCCAGACCGTGCAATTCCGCCTTGCCGACATGGCCACCGAACTGGTTGCTGCGCAGCAGATGGTGCGCCTTGCCGCCTGGAAGCTGGACCGTCAGGATGAAGACCGAACCATGATGTGCGCCATGGCAAAACGGCTGGCCACCGATCTCTGCTTCAACATTTGTAATGAAGCACTGCAGTTGCATGGTGGTTACGGCTATATTCGCGAGTATCCGCTGGAGCGCTACCTGCG
>JBFHPX010000280.1:0-3295 GCA_041592575.1 Alcanivoracaceae bacterium | reverse complement strand
GCTTCAAGGTGAACTTGTAGTAAACGTCCTTGGTGCTGCTGTCGCGCTTGACGATGCTGGACATGTTGCCATACAGCATGTACTCGGCGCCGACCTGACGACCCATGACCATGGCTTGCTGGTCATCGACCATGCCGCTGTCACGCTGGTATTCCAGCTGCTGACGCACACGCTCAACTACACTCATATCAACAAAGCGGAACTTGCCGGAATTGATCAACTTGCTCTCGATGGTATCGGTAACTGATTCCAGATCGATGTGCTCGGTGGTCTTGTTCTTAATGCGATCAACAAATGCTACCGGGCGGCGCTGTGAGGTAATCTGCACCACCGGCGGAAATGCCAGCAGGTCATCGACCATCTTGGCGGCAATCATTTGCAGGTCGGTGGAGCCAAAGTCGGTGTTCACGGTCTCCGACGCAGTCGCGTCACCGTACTGAACACTTTGGCAACCTGACAGTGTGGCGGCAACGGCCAGCAGGGCGAACATCCATACCTTTTTCATGTCTTGTTCCTTCTTTTGAGTTAAAGCCAATCAGTGATAACGGAAACTTATTCCTGAACCCAGATTTCAAAACGTGTCGCGGTTGGGTTAGGCGCGGTGGCCTGAACATTCAACTGGGTACGACCCGGCATCACCACCGTGGTCCAGGGGCGTCCTTCCGGAGCGATCTCAAAGCCGTCCGCGTTAAACCATTTCACCTTGTACTGGAAGTCCAGTTTGAATTTCCAGCGGTTCTCCAGCGTCGCCTGAGCGCGCATCAGGTCGCCGGCCATGGTCGTCTTCGGATCACGAATACCGAGACGGCTGTAGAGCAGGGAGTTATTCGACTTCAGATAGGTTGCACGGGTGCCGTCCTCCTGCTCTTCAATGGCCGACATATTGCTCGACGAGCAACCCGTAAACGCCAGCACCAACGGCAGCATCAGCAATACCAGCCATTTTTTCATCTCTGCACTCCTTACATTCGATAGGTTTCAATCACCGGCACGCCACCGGTGGTAATGACACGGACGATGGTGGTGCCGCCCGGAGACACTTCAACATCCACGCTCTGATTTATCCCGGCTCCGGACAGCATAATCTGTTTTTGCCCGGCCGGCACAATGGTGCGTCCTGCCTGCACGTATAGCGGCAGCGACATCCAGCTGCGCAGATCAGCTCTTTCTGACACCAGGTTATAGATATTGGTTGCAAAGCCGGCCAGCGGATTGGCGTCATTGGCCTGTTTCTGCAGGGCGTACTTGGTCGCCGCTCGCAGGGTCTGGCGAACGATCATGCCCTTCAGTTCTTCACGCAGACTGCGGGCAGCCATGGCGCCCACCTCGGCGATGACCTGGGTGCGCAGCACACCGTTACCTTCGGTATCGGCCACGGTCAGGGGCACGGCGGCGGTGATATCGGCAGGATCATAGGTCGGGAAGGCCACGGCAAAGGCGCCGTGGATGGTTGGAATCGGCAGGCTGATTTCACGCTTTGGTGGCACCCGGCCCTGTTCGAACAGCACCACCAGACTGCCCTCGTCGGGGCCCGGCACCCGCGCCTCGATACGTCTGTCACCCATGCGACGCTGGAGCCTGCGGATATCCTCCTCGATGAACAGGGCATCCGGATTGATCTCGTAAGCGCGCTTCAGGTCCACCAGCGCAGCGTTGTAATCACGCACCGCTTCCCAGAACACGGCTGAAAGGTAAAAGGTATAGGCATTCTGGAACGAGCTCTTGACCCGTCCTGCGGCTTCATTCAATCCGGCAAAGCTACCCTCGTGCTGGCTGACATCGACCTCTTCCTCGGCCGCTTTCTCTTCACCCTTGGCCAGCTCCTTTTCACGCCGCTGGGCGGCCACGGTCTGCTCCAGATTGGCACGGCGCAGCTCCACCGCTGCGCCCTCGGCGTCGCGCAACTTGAGGTAGTTCAGGGCCTGAAAGGAATGGGCAAAGATGCGTTCGTAATCACGGCCGGAATAGGGACGGGCATTGTCATTGGTAAGCATGGCGCCGGTGCCACTCACCGCGCCGCCGGCGCTCAGGCGCGCCTGGTCATCGGCCTTCTCAAAAAACAGGAAGGCGTTCTCAAACGCGGCCTTGCTGGTATCTGGCTGGCCGCCAAGCTGAGCAAAGCGGCCTGTTTCAAGGCTGTAGAGCAGGCCATCCTGCTCTGACATTTTCGCAGAGAGCTGGGCGAGCAGTGCCTCGGTCTGGCCGTTCTGATAGCTGACGATCCACTTGTCGGCTTGCACAGGGTAGCTGGTAAATACCGATGCACACCCGGTCAACGACAGCAGCAGCGTCGGTACAGCCAGCATCCTCAATTCCATGGAATCCCCCGATCAGCCGAAATAATTAACTCGGGTGAATACTAAGCGACTGCGGCAGGGGGCGCCAGCCCGGAACCCGGGGGGCCAGATACAGAGCGACAGGCCCCCGTGTGCGCTCTGCGCCGGGGGCCTGTCGATCAGAACAGCACGCGGGTGCGGATGGTGGCGTCAATATCTCGCAACTTTTCCAGCGCCAGCTGGCTGTAACCCGATTCCACATCAATTACCACATAGCCGATCTTGGCGTTGGTCTGCAAATACTGACCGCCGATGTTGATGCCATTCTCCGCGAACACGCTGTTGATCTTGCTGAGCACGCCGGGCACGTTCTGGTGAATGTGCAGCAGTCGATGCATGCCCGGATGGGACGGCAGGGACACTTCCGGGAAGTTCACGGCGCTGAGGGTGGAGCCGTTGTCGGAGTAACGGATCAGCTTTTCCGCCACTTCCGCACCAATATTCTCCTGCGCCTCCTGAGTAGAACCACCAACGTGAGGGGTCAGGATCACGTTGTCGAATTCACGCAGCGGCGAGATGAACTCGTCGTCGTTGGATTTCGGCTCTTCCGGGAACACGTCGATGGCCGCGCCGAGCAGGTGCCGGTCCTTGATCGCGGCCGCCAGCGCATCGATATCGACCACTTTCCCGCGAGCGTAGTTGATCAGATAGCTGCCTTTCTTCATGGCGCGGATCTGCGGTTCCTTGATCATCCAGCGGGTTTCCGCAGTATCCGGAACATGCAGGCTGATCACGTCGCACATGCCGAGCAGCTCGTCGAGGCTCTGCACCTGGGTAGCGTTGCCAAGCGGCAGCTTGGTGACGACGTCGTAGAAGAACACTTTCATGCCCATGGATTCAGCCATCACCGACACCTGGGCACCGATGTTGCCGTAACCGACCAGGCCGAGTTTCTTGCCACGGATTTCGTAGCTGTCCTTGGCATTTTTCAGCCAGCCGCCGCGATGGCAGGAGGCATT
>JBFHPX010000279.1:0-3298 GCA_041592575.1 Alcanivoracaceae bacterium | reverse complement strand
CCTCAATTGCATCGAAGAATACCCCAGCATCATGAGTGGCGATCATTATTACCGGATCAAATCAACAATCCCACTACAGGCTTTGGCTTATATACCCACATTCAACGCATGCCACCTCACACCTCCCGGTTTGTACTGTACAAACCCCCAGTCAACAACCCCGCCCACCCTGTCACCCGTCGACAACTTTCTCCCCCCTGTGTACTGGCGCGAAAAGCGGCGCAGAATAGACTGCCTTCGTTCCTGACAACCGGAGAAGCAGCATGTCACGACGAATCACTCTTGGCGGTATTGCCCTTGGCGTGCCGGATCTGCGGCCCCATGCGAAGCGCTTTGTGGAAAGCGCGGCTCGCGGGGTGCACCAGCGGCTGATGCCGAATGCGGCGCTGCGGCATCGGGTCAAGGGCAAGGTGGTGCTGATTACCGGGGCCAGTTCCGGCATTGGTGCCGGGGTGGCGCACAAGCTGGCCGAGGCCGGGGCCACGGTGCTGCTGACGGCGCGGTCGATTGATGCGCTGGAGGATCTGGCGGCGAAGATCCGTGACAACGGCGGTGATGCAGTGGCCTACCGGGCGGACATTGCCGATCTCGACGATTGCGACCGGCTGTGCCAGAAGGTGCTGGAGGATCATGGCCGGGTCGACATCCTGATCAATAACGCCGGCCGCTCGATCCGGCGTTCGGTGGTCTATTCGCTGGAGCGCTTCCACGATTACCAGCGCACCATGCAGTTGAATTATTTCGGCGCCATCCGTCTGGCCATGAACCTGATTCCGGCGATGAAAGAGAACGGTGACGGCCACATTATCAATGTCACCACCGTCGGCGTGTTCAATGGCGTGCCGCGTTTCTCCGCTTACCTGGGCTCGAAGTGCGCGCTGGAGGGCTGGACCATGGCGGCGCAGAACGAGCTTTTGCATACCGGCATCAGCTTTACCCTGATGAACTACCCGCTGGTGCGCACGCCGATGATCGCGCCGACCAAAATCTACGATTACTTCCCGGCGATGAGCCCGGAGCAAGCGGTGGACTGGATGTGCGAGGCGATTGTCACCCGGCCGAAGCGCAAGGTGACGGCGTTTGGCCTGTTTGCACAGGGCATGTACACGCTGCTGCCGAAAACCGCCGAACTGATCGTTAACACCGGCTACCAGATCGTGCCGGAGTTCTTCGGCAAGGAGAAACAAGGCTCTGGCGGTAAGTCAGCGCTCACCATCGATGACGCCGACAGCAATGTCCGACCGCTGCGGCGGCGCAAGTAGGGCTCAGTCCGGTCACGGCTTACCCGATGCTGCAGCGACGGCTGCGCGATAGGACAAGCCAAAAGTACTAGATCAGCTACACTCGGAGCATGACTGAAGCCCTGACTGACACCCTGCCCGACCTGCCGCGCCCGGATACCGCCCGGGCGCTGGTGCAGGCCATGCTGCCCGCCGGCGAGCAATTGCCGGCCGCCGATGCCGACCGTCTGTGTGCCACGGTGGCCGGCTATCTGGACGGCCGCCCCGGTTTTCGCCGCTTGCTCACCGCCAGCTTGGCCTGGCTGGAAAGCCGTTCCCTGTTCAGCCATGGCAAGCGCTTCAGCCGGTTATGCCCGGAGCAGCGCGAGGCGCTGTTGTCGAACCTGTCCGGCACGCTGGTCAGCGGCCATCTGTTGCGGGCACTGGCAGCGCCGTTCAAGGCGGCCTGGCTGCTCGATGACGACACCCAGCGCCGGGTCGGCAGCCGCCCGCCGGTGCAGGTGCCGAAGCAGATCGAGGCGTTCCGCTGGCAGGCTCAGGTCAGCCCTGCCCGGGAAATGGAAGAGGACATGGAGCTGGAAGCCGATGTCGTCGTGATCGGCACCGGCGCCGGCGGTGCCGCTGCTGCCTTTGAGCTGGCCAGCCGTGGCCTCGCGGTGGTGATGATCGAGGAAGGCGAGTACTACAACCGCACTCACTTCAACGGCAAGCTCACCGATGTGATTACCAGGCTGTACCGAGGCCTCGGCGCCACCACAGCCATCGGCAATGTCACCATTCCGGTGCCGATCGGCCGCAGTGTCGGCGGCACCACCACGATCAATTCCGGCACCTGTTTGCGCACCCCGGATGCGGTGCTGGCACGTTGGCAGAAAGAGTTCGGCTTGACCGAACTCACCCCGGAAAATCTTGATCCGTTTTTTGCCGGCGTTGAGGAAGTGATTAACGTGACGCCGGCGGAGAGCAGATATGTCGGCGAAATCGGTAACGTCATTGCCGATGGCGCGCGCAAGATTGGCCTGACAAAACTGCATAACCTGCCGCGCAACGCCAAGGGCTGCGATGGTCAGGGTCTGTGCCAGTTCGGTTGCCCCACCGATGCCAAGCAATCCACCAATGTCAGTTATGTGCCGCGGGCGCTGGACCGCGGCGCCTTTTTGTTCACCGGTTTCCGCGCTGAAAAATTGCTGCACCGCCAGCAGGTGCTTGATGGTGTGGTGGCCACCGGCAAACGTGACGACGGCAGCATCGTTCGCCTGACGGTGCGCGCAGCGAAAGTGATTGTCGCCATGGGCAGCCTGCTGACGCCGCTGTTCCTGAAACAAAATGGCGTGCGCAATCCGCATCTTGGCCGACACTTGACGATTCATCCGGCCGGCGTGGTCAACGCAATATTTCCGGAGCGCGAGTTCGCCAATTCGCAAACCATCCCGCAGGGCTTCGGTGTCGGCGATTTTGCCGAGCAGGGGCTGATGTTTGAGGGCGGCACCATTCCGTTTGCCGGCCATGGTCTGTTCAGCAATCTGTATGGCCGCGATTTTGTCCGTTTCTGCGAGCGTTACCAGCACACCGCCTATTTCGGCTTCATGATCCGCGACACCAGCGAGGGCCGGGTGCGCCGTGGTCCGCATCGCGATCTGCCGTGGATCAGCTATCAGATGAACGGCCAGGATTTCAGCCTGTTTCTGAAAGGCATTGAAACGCTGGCACGCATTTACCTTGCGGCGGGCGCTCGGGAAGTATTGATCCCCGGCCTGAACCGGCTGATTACAGTGCGCAACGAACAGGAGCTGGCGAGCTTTATGGCGCGCAAGCACAAACCGAAGGATTTCCTGATGAGTGCCTATCACCCGCTCGGCACCGCGCGCATTGCCGCCGATGCCAGTCGTGGCGTGTGCGGACCGGATCATCAGGTGTTCGGCTGGAACGGCCTGTATGTGATGGATGGCAGTAGTGTACCGACCAGTCTCGGCGCCAATCCTCAGGTCACCATCATGGCGCTGGCAGCCCGTGCCGCGTCGAAACTGGCAGACTCACTCTCTTAAGGAGAAAAATAT
>JBFHPX010000278.1:0-3310 GCA_041592575.1 Alcanivoracaceae bacterium | reverse complement strand
GAGCGAGCGCCCGGAGCGCCCAGCCTGAGGTCCAGTGCGGCCAGACACAGCCAGAAACGCCGTTGCAGAATGGAGGGGGCGAAAATCAGTTCCCACAGTGCGGTGGTGGTAAAGTGCTGGCGGTCACCGGCAAGCAGGCGATGCAGAAAGGTTGTGCCGCTGCGTGGGATGCCGACAACGAAAACCGGCTGTTTTATGTCGATGCTGCGGAATCCAGGAAACAGCAGGGTGTCCAGCCACAGGCACAATCGATTGGTCAGCAGCAAACTGAGAAACGGTGGCCAGAATAACAGCATCACCACCAGTCGCTGCAGGGAAAAGCGCTGATAGGCACCATCTGCTGCCGGAAAGAAGCTGCGCCAGAAAAGCTGTGGCAGTGATATCGGCAATGACACTGTTGCCCCCATGCCTGTCATCGGAGTGACGAGCATGGGATAGAATCAAGTCAGGTAGATGACGGTTGGTTGCGCAGCCGCTCCGGGGTCACTGCCAGCGCCCGTACGGTGGAAGGCTGCTGGCTTTCGTGGAACTGCTGGCGGGCATTCCAGAGTCGGCGATAGCGGTAGAACGGCACGGTCGGGTACAAGTGGTGCACCAGATGGTAGTTCTGCCAGCCCATCAGTGGTGTCAGCAGCCAGTCCAGACCGTTTCGCATATGGGTGGCCTGATAGGGCGCATCCTTGTGCAGCACGTCGTGCGGGTAATGCGGCAGATACATGAACACCAGCGCAATCAGCCACGCCATCATTCGTGACGGGATAAACCAGAGCAACAGGATTTCCATGGGGAAAAACCAGCCGATACCGACGGCCATGGCCCAGACCATGATGGTGTCACGCAGCGGTGTGCCGACATTGGTGCCGGCGAACTGGTCCTTGTTGCGCAGGTAGAAAATCAGGTAGTGAAAGTCCCAGAAGAACCAGATCCACAGCGGTTTCAGTGGTGCGGTCATGGTGAAGTGATCGGGGTCGCGCTTGGGATCATTGGCGAAGCGATGATGCATCATGTGACCGACCCGGAGCATCTGGCCGTTCGAGCCGGGGACGATCGGTAGCAGGATCAGGCGCATGAAGAATTCGTTGAGCCGGTCATTGGTGCTCATCGAATGATGAATGGCATCGTGGATCGGGCTGAACAGGAAATACATCGCCAGCGTGTTGCCCAGACAGCCCGCCCAGAGTGGGGCCTGGTCGGTCAGCACCAGCACCCAGCTGGCGAAAATCACGCTATGGCAGGCCAGCATCAGGATCACCGTGGGCCAGGCGATAGCGGGTCGCTTCTTCAGTGCGTTGAACAGGGCCAGATTGTCATCTTGGCTTGCCATTGGTGTCGCTCCGGGACAAAGTAAACACCCTATTTATGGCAAAGAGTGGCGGCCGTGACACGCGACAGCGGAGACCATCTGTCAATTGCGTCCCCCGAAGGCCCGGATGACCGCATTCCGGCACTGATCCGCAGTGCTTTTATCCGACTGGCGGCAGTGCATGGCTACCGCGGGGTAAAGATGGCGGAGGTGGCGGCCGGTGCCGGCATGTCCCGGCAGAACCTGTACCGCTACTATCGCAACCGGGAGGAGCTTTACCGGGCGACGCTGGATGAGCTGTTCGACCGCTTCTGGCAGGGCGCGGAGCCTTTGTTCGAAAACTTCGATGACAGTCTGTCCGGACAGATCAACCTGATGGCCATGGTGGTGGTGGCACAGCAGCCGGACATCCTGCGCCTGCTGGCGGACCCCGGCCAGCACGAGCTGAGCCTGTCGCTGTTGCGCCGTTACTATGCCCGTGTGCTTGGCGCGCTATTGCGTCAGCGCGGTGTGCAGAATCTGGATCGGGCCAGAATGGACGTGATTGTCGGCATGGTATCGGGTGCTTCGCTGGCTGGTCTGCGGCAGTGGCTGGAGGGCGACATGCAGGTATCGGCGGAGGAGATGGCGCACATCATGAGCCACATTTTCAACGGCAGGCTGGTAGAACTGATTGATCGGCCGTCCTGATCCGCGTCGCTTTCATATTCTGTAACAGCTGCTCGCCGAGCTGTCATATTTCCGGAACATGCCGTCACCACACTGACGGCCATGAAAACCAATCAGCTGCGCATTCTGTTTGTGGTTGACGCCATTCAGGGACGAAACGGTGTCGGCACCTATTTTCAGGATCTGGTGGCGCAGTTGCGCGATCGGGTTGAACTGGTGGAACTGGTATCGCCGCGACAGGATCAGCCACATCCCTGTCAGGGCGCGTCATTGCCGATGCCCGGCGATCCCACCCAGCGACTTTTTCTGCCCAGGATGCGTGAGCTGACCCAGCTTTGCATCACTATGAAGCCGCATGTCATCGTTATCCCCGGCCCCGGTATTTTTTCCTTTGCCGCCAGCTGGATTGCCGCGCGACTGGGTATTCCGGTCTGCGTGACTCATCAGACCGATTACAACAGTCTGGTTAATCTTTACTGGCGCGGTGCCTTTGCAAGTGTTGCCCGGTCCCTGCTGGCATGGCTGAACCGCTGGATGTTGCGTCGTGCTGCATCGGTGGCCACCATCAGTGACCCGATGCTGGATCAGTTGCGTGGGCTGGGTATTGTCAATCCGCATCTGGTTGGAACGCCATTGGCACCACAGTTTATCCAGAAACCGGTAACAGCTCCGCAAAACAGGATCAGCAAAGTTCTATTTGTCGGACGGCTTGCTGCCGAGAAAAATCTGGATCATTTCCTTGCCATGTCAAAAGCCAGACCGGATCTGCAGTTCACTATTGCCGGCGATGGGCCGTTGCGGCCGATGGTCGAGCGTCATGTGCGGATGCAGAATAATCTGTGCTTTCTCGGCTGGTGCGCCCGCGACACCGTAGTGGAGCAGATTGATGAACATGACCTGCTGATTCTTCCGTCAGCCGTGGAGGCATTCGGCACGGTGGCGCTGGAGGCAATGGCGCGGCGGCGGCTGGTGATGGTGACACCGGCCTGCGGCATCAACAGTTGGTCGGAGTTGGCGGCGGGATTGTTTGTCATGCATGCCGGTGAAAACCCGCAGCAGGCGCTGACGCGTCTGGAACAGCTTCCGGCGGTAGCGCGCCAGCAGATGGTAGTGGACGGTGAGCAGGCAGCCCGTGCCATTAACGAGCAGTGTCTTGGCCAGTGGTCTCAGGTGCTGCGGATCGCTGCCCGTCAGGCCGGAAGTCTGCCGCGGCCGCTACCATCGCCGGCATTCGCATTGTTGCGTCGGCTTGCTTCCACTTCCGGCGCCTGATGCGTGCGCTGCTCTCGATTCACGATGTCATGCCATCGTCGCGGGCGGCGGTCGGAGCCATGCTGG
>JBFHPX010000277.1:0-3320 GCA_041592575.1 Alcanivoracaceae bacterium | reverse complement strand
TCGGCGCTGGCCTGTTTGTTGATCGCCCTCGGGCTACCGCTGCTGACACTGAAGCGTTACTGGCACCAGGCCAGCGAGAAGACCCGCAAGCATAACGAAGCTGCTGTCGCCTTGCTGATGCTGATCGGCTATGCGGTCATCATCGCGGTGGCCCTGAGCAGCACCCCGGTAGCACTGGTTGGGTGGCCATCATGACTCCGGCCCGCGTTCATAGCCTGACCACTGCTCCGCGTTATCTGTTCAGCCCCGAGCACCGCGCCAGCGTCGAGTTCAACACGGCAGGCGAGCGTTACTGTGCCCTTCCGATAAATGTCTCCAAGGATCATCTCTGCCTGACTCTGGCGAAACAGGCCTGCCAGCTGGCGCCGGGACAGGTTGTCACCGACATTGTTCTCAAGTTGGGGGGGCGCAGCTTCAGCATTGCTTTGCTGCAGCTGGAAAAGATCCGTGCTGACGCGGATGAGGAGCTGCAGCAGTACGTACTGGCGGCGGCGGACGATGACAGTCGGCGCCGACTCTGGGAGATCGGTTATGTGCTGCGCAGCCAGCCCGGCAATCGCGAGCAACGGCATATTGATCTGAACAATCTGCCAAAAATCCCGGCTCGCGGTCTTTATACCGAAGATGCACGCCAGGAACGACTGGCCTTTGTCCGCGAACAAACCGGCGTATCGCTGGATCGGGTCGCCGACACCCGACTCGACCCGCCGTCGCTGGTCAGCAACATCGAGGCACTGATCGGTGCAGTCGAAGTACCTTTGGGCATTGCCGGCCCGATGCTGGTGGTTGGTCAGAACGGGCATGGTTTGTTTTACGCCCCCTTGGCGACCTCGGAAGGTGCGCTGCTCGCTTCCGCCACCCGTGGCGCCACGGCGCTGACACGAAGTGGCGGCGTCCATGCCCGAGTGCTGGAACAGCGCATGATGCGGGTGCCGGTATTTACCCTTAACAGCATGGATAGCGCGTTTTTCTTTGCTGCCTGGGTCGAGGATCACCGCGAGGAAATCAGCGCCATTGTCCGGCGCTATTCCAACTATGCCGAGCTGCATGAATTGCGCGCTCAAGTCATGGGGCGCAGCGCCCATGTGCACTTTATCTATCGTACCGGCGATGCTGCCGGCCAGAACATGACCACTACCTGTACCTGGCAGGCCTGCCAGTGGATCATGGAGCAGATGCGTGCGTTCCCGGAAGTGGAGTTTGACAATTTTCTGGTCGAAGCAAACCTGTCCAACGACAAGAAAGTTACCTGGCAGTCGTTCCTGCAGGGCCGCGGCATTCGCGTTATCGCCGAAACCCGGCTGAAAGCACAACACTGCCGCGAAGTGCTGAAGGTTGAACCGCAGCAACTGGCAGCCGCATTCCGCACTTTCCTCGCCGGCAGCACCGCGGCAGGCATGGTTGGCATCAACATCAATGTCGCCAATGTTATCGCCGCCATGTTCACCGCCACCGGACAGGACATCGCCTGTGTGCACGAATCGTCGCTGGCGCAGCTGCATCTTGAGCTCACCGAGGAAGGTGATATCTATGCTGCCATGACCTTGCCAAGTCTGGTGATCGGCACGGTCGGCGGCGGCACCAGCCTTCCGCAGCAGAAAGAATGCCTGCAGATCATGGGCTGCGCCGGCCCCGGCAAGGCCGGCAAGCTGGCAGAAATCATCGCCTCCTACTGCCTGGCGCTGGACCTTTCCACCCTGGCTGCCATTGCCAGCGACCAGTTCGCCCGCGCCCACGAAAAACTGGGTCGTAATCGCCCGGTGGACTGGCTGAAGCTGAAGGATCTCGACCAGGTATTTTTCAAGCGCATCTGCGCGCCAGGCCTTGTCGATATCATCGATTGCGAAACGCTGCCAATGCACGCTCTCGGCTCGTCGATCATCACCGAGCTGACCGCGCACCGGATCAACAAGCTGGTGGGTCACTTCCCCTATCGCCTGCACACTTCCGTGGGCAAACCGGTAGATGTGATGGTCAAGGTCAAGCCGCTGGATGCCGAGGTGATCCTTATGCTGAACAGCATGGCGGCCATGTGTGACGCGCGTTTGGCGCAGGAATTCAATCGCTTCCGACACCAGCTGGGGTTCACTGGCTGCCATGTGCGCGAGCTACTGGTGATGAGCCAGCAGGACCCTCGCTTTACCCGCAACGCGCCGAAAGTCTACGGCACCCTGATGGATCCGCAGCGCGAAGCCTACGTGATCGTCGAGGAGAAGCTTCACGGTCTGGAACTGATGGACTCCGCCGATGACACCTCCGGCTGGACCGATGAGCATCTGCATGCCGCCATCTGCGGCATCGCCGAAGTACACAGCATCTGGTATGGCCGCGAGCAGGAACTGCTGGAGCAGCCGTGGATGCTGGATTACCCCACTCTTGACGGCATGGTCGAGAAAAGACGTCTGTGGGAAATGCTGGGGGTGCATGCACAGCAGGAATTCCCGGAGTGGTTCTCACGTAAAAATCTGGAAGCGTTTCGCAATCGGCTCGGCGAGATGGAGAATTGGTGGGCCCACATTGAGCAGATGCCCCGCACCCTGATCCACAATGATTTCAACCCACGCAATATTGCCTTCCGCCGCACAGCGGATGGCTTGCGCCTGTGCGCCTATGACTGGGAGCTGGCCACGCTGCATCTGCCACAACATGACCTTGCCGAGCTGTTGGCGTTTACCTTGCAGGGCGAACTTGAGCCAGAAAAGCTTGAGCACTGGATCGAGCTGCACCGTACCGAGCTTGAGCGCCATAGCGGCATGGCGATTGACCCGGTGATGTGGCGCAGAGGCTATCAGCTGTCAGTGTTCGATCTGCTGGTAAACCGAATGCCCATGTATCTGATGGCGCATACTTTCCGTCACTACCGTTTCATGGAGCGGGTACGACATAACTTCCGCCACCTGCTGACCCTCGAAGGAGTCGACGTATGAACAACCTGATGGTCAGTAGCGCCGACGCCATCGCCCTTGGCGAAGACTTGATTGGCGGAAAAGCGAGGCAACTGGCGTGGCTCAGCCGTAACGGCTTTCCAGTCCCCGACTGGCAAGTGCTAACCACGGATGCATTTCGCCAGCAACTGGCGCCGATGCAGCCATGGATCGACGAAACTATTGCCGGGCTGGATACAGGCGACAACGCCGCCGTCATGACCACTGCCAGCGAGATTCACCAGCGCATCTCCGAACTGTCTCTGCAACCGGAACTGATGCAACAGATTCGCGCCAGCATAAGTGACGAGCTGCTCTCAACCGAGCTCTTTGCGGTGCGATCCTCGGTGGTCGGCGAAGATGCCGCCGGTGCTTCTTTCGCGGGACAAATGGATT
>JBFHPX010000276.1:0-3328 GCA_041592575.1 Alcanivoracaceae bacterium | reverse complement strand
TGATACCACTATTCACTACCGTTTTGCTCCTGGCGCCCTCACTCCTACAATGCCAGCCCCGTACCCGGAGTGACCCCATGAACCTGCCCGCCCTGCTCGGCGATGTTATCGGTCGCCGTTATCGTCTTGTCACTGCGCTGTCACTGCTGCTGGTGTTGGTTACCGCCGCCGGCGCTGCGCGGCTGACTTTCAATGCCGACTTCCGCGCCTATTTCAGTGACGATAATCCGCAGCTGCTGGCATTCGAGGCGCTGGAGGACGACTTCAACAAGCGCGATACACTGGTGATGCTGGTCGAGGTA
This sequence comes from Alcanivoracaceae bacterium, assembly GCA_041592575.1. Lineage (GTDB taxonomy): Bacteria > Pseudomonadota > Gammaproteobacteria > Pseudomonadales > Alcanivoracaceae > PGZG01. The sequence goes on along the minus strand of JBFHPX010000276.1, from coordinate 3,026 downwards.
CATGACGGCACGGTGTTTACCGCACCGGTGCTGGATCTGGTTCGGGACCTGACCAACCTCGGCTGGACCTTGCCGTTTTCTCGTCGGGTGGACTCGCTGGCCAGCTTCCAGCATCTGACTGCCGACGCCGAGGGCATCACAGCACGCAACCTTATCGATAACGATCTGTCACTGGACGCGGATTCGGTAGCAGGCATTCGCGAGATCGCGCTCAGTGAAAAAACCCTGCAACGATTACTGATTGCAGATAATGAATCCGTCACCGCCATCAGTATTGCCCTGCAACTGCCCGACAATGATCCGAATGCCACTCGCGAACTGGTGCATCGTGCCCGTAGCGAAGTTTCCGCACTGGCTGAGCCCTATGCCGACCAAATCACCGTGCATCTTTTCGGCACCAGCATTATCAATCTGGCTCTGGAAGAAGCGGTGGCTCGGGACATGTCCATGCTGATCCCGCTGTCGACGTTACTGATCTATGCGCTGGTGTTTGTCATGCTACGCAGCCTCAGTGCGCTGCTCATTGTGTTCTGCACCATCAGCCTCTCCACGGCGTTGGTGTTCGGGCTGTTCGGCTGGCTGAATGTACCCCTGTCACCAGCCATCGGTATTGTGCCAAGCATGATTATGGTGATTGCCGTGGCCGATGCCGTGCATCTGCTGGTGACCTTCCAGCATCAGCTTGCAAACGGCCAGCAACGCGTCACCGCCATGCGCGAATCCTTGCGCATCAATTTCGCGCCGATGCTGATCACTTCGGTGACCACCGCCATCGGCCTGCTCTGCCTGAACTTCAGTGAAGCACCGCCGTACCGGGCGCTGGGTAATATGGGTGCTGCCGGCGCCATCGCTGCCTTTATCCTGACCATTACGCTGGTGCCGGCGCTGCTTTGCTGGTTGCCTCCCGGACGCAGCGTTCAATCCGGACGTGGTGCCAGCCGCCTGCTTGCGTCAATGGAAAAGCTCGCTGACCTCGTCATCCGTCGTCGCCACGCCCTACTGCTTGCCGCCATGGCCTCAGTCATCATTCTGTTGCCGGGCATCCGACAGAATACTCTGGCTGAGCGCTGGCACGAGTATTATGACGAAAGCTTTGCGGTGAGACGGGCACTGGACGTGCAGGATGCCAACCTCAATGGCGTCAACTTTATCGAGTATCGCATCACCAGCACCGCCGATCAGGGGGTCAATGCGCCGGCATTTCTCCGGCAGCTTTCTGCACTGCATGACTGGTTGAAGAATAATCCTGCCATTGTTCAAGTGGACGGCATTTTGCCGCGCCTGGAGAAAGTGCATGGACTTCTGGAAATCGGTACGGAACAGCCCACCGCCTTGCCAGAGACACCTGAGCGCGCCGCACAGAATATGCTGCTGTATGAAATGTCGCTGCCGCTCGGTCTGGGCATTGAGGAATATATCAGCGCCGATCGGCAATCGACGCGAATAACGGTATCGCTGTCGCGAACCGATTCCTCCGCGCTGATTGCACTGGACAAGGACATCCGCGAATGGGCAAATAAAAACGCACCGTCATTGAAAATTGACGAAGGCACCGGACTGGACATGGTGTTCGCGCATATTTCCGAACGCAATATGGCCAGCCTACTGCAGGGCACGGCACTGGCACTGGTGCTGATCTCGGCGCTACTGATGCTTATTCTGCGCAGCGTGCGCATTGGCCTGCTCAGTCTGGTTCCGAACCTGATTCCTATTCTTGCGGCATATGGCTTGTGGGGCTATACCGTTGGCCGAATTGATCTCAGCCTGAGTGTAATTGCCTGCATGGCACTTGGCCTGGTAGTCGATGACACGGTGCATTTCCTCAGCAAGTATCAACGCGCCAGAAGGGAACAGAACATGTTGCCGGAACAGGCCGTGCGCTATGCCTTTTCCACCGTTGGCGTCGCCATGCTGGTGACCACGGTGGTGCTGACGCTCGGTTTCGCCATTCTCATGTTTTCACCCTTTGCGCCAAGCTGGGGCATGGGCGCATTGTTGTCCACCAGCATTGCGCTGGCTTTGGTCTACGACTTTCTTCTTCTTCCACCACTATTAATTGCGGTGGACCGATAGTAACTTCGTAGCAGGCCGGATATGCCGCTCAATTGGCCGAATTCCCCGTGTCGGCAAGGCGGGTCGCCTCTTTAGGATGCGCCCGCCAGTCCCCGCCCCGGGACCCCCTGCCGGAGCAGAACATGTCCACCTCGGTACTGACCATGCAAAGCCCGTTGCCGCAGCGCCTTGGCGCCTGGTTCAACGAACGTTTCCCACCGGCCAACGCCCTGCTGTTCTTTATCCTTTATCTGACTTGCGTCGTGATTGCCCGCCAGCTGCAGGGCCAGATCACTCTATCGTTTGCAGACGTTGTCGGTGCGCTGGTGGCCTGGTCCTGGTTTCTGCTGCTGCGCATTTTTGATGAGCACAAGGATTATCAGATCGACCTGCACAATCATCCGCAACGCATTTTGCAAAGCGGCCTGATCACGCTGGCTCATCTTCGTCTGCTCGGCGCCATTGCCATCGCCAGTCAGATTCTCTGGAGCCTGTATCTGGATCAGTGGCAACCGGGGGCAGCAGTGCTGGCATGGGCCATAATGTTTGCCTGGACTTGCCTGATGGGCAAAGAGTTTTTCTGCGGCGCCTGGCTGGAGCAACGCCTGACCCTGTATGCCTTCAGCCATATGCTGGTAATGCCACTGATCGTCTGGTGGCTAGCCAATCTCGGCGCGCCAGGACTACCGCTGTCTCAAACCATAATCTGGTTGATGGCACTGGCATTTGTCAGCGGCTTTGCCTTCGAGATTACCCGCAAGACCAAAGGCACCGAGGAAGAGCGTGACAGCGTTGACTCCTACTCGCGTATCTTTGGTGCCCGCGGCGCAGTGCTGGTGATCCTGTTACTGGCGCTGGCCATGCTGGCAATCCAGATCCTGCTGGTCTGGCAACTCACTGATATGCTGCCGCTGTGGGCACTGACCATTCTGGTGATTGCGCTCGGACTGCCGCTAATGACATTGAAGCGCTAC
>JBFHPX010000275.1:0-3348 GCA_041592575.1 Alcanivoracaceae bacterium | reverse complement strand
TCCTCGGTCTGGGAGATGAACCCGAAGCTGAAAGATACCCAGTTTGCTGATTATCATGGCCATGGCTGGAATTTCCGTGCCGTGTTCAAGCGTGACCGGGAGGGCAATCTGCTTGATGCCGAAGGAGAGCAGGTTTCCGCGGAGGATCCGGAGAAATTCAGCAAGGCGGTGCATCTGTCCTCGATTCATGTCGATGTCGGTATGCATTGTGTGGACTGCCACTTCAGTCAGGACAGCCATGGCAATGGTCACCTTTATGGAGAGGTTGGCCATGCTGTGGAAATCGGTTGCAAGGATTGTCATGGTACCGCCGACGAATATCCGAGCCTGCGCACCAGTGGTGCGGCAGCACCGGCCGGTGGTCAGGATCTTTCCCTGTTGCGCAATCCGGATGGGAAAAAACGTTTCGAATGGGTGAACGGCAAGTTGATCCAGCGTTCGTTGCTGACGCCGGGGCTGGAATGGACCATGAGTCTGGTCAAGGACTCGGTCAACCCGAAACACGGTCAGTACAATGCCAAGGCAGCACGGGCCAAGCTGATGAGCCGCAATACCAACTCACTGGAGTGGGGGCTGTCAGTGAAGTCCGGCGAGCGTGCCCATCGTGACGAGGATTTCGAGTGCTACACCTGCCACACGTCCTGGACTACTTCCTGCGGTGGCTGCCACCTGCCGATTGAAGCGAACTGGAAAACCGAGCGGCATCATTACGAAGGTGGAGAGACGCGTAACTATGCCACCTACAATCCTCAGGTGGCGCGCGACGAAATGTTTATGCTCGGCAAGCGTGGTCCGGTGCATGACGCCAGAATCGCGCCAACCCGGTCTACCTCGGCGCTGGTATTGAGCTCCACAAACTCGAACCGCGAGCGAATCTATATCCAGCAGCCGCCAGTGGCGGCCAGTGGTTACAGCTCTCAGGCATTCAATCCGCACTATCCGCATACCGAAAGGCGCACCGAAACCAAGACCTGTACCGATTGCCATTTGTCGGAAGACAACGACAACAATGCAATCATGGCGCAGCTGCTGATGCTTGGTACCAACTACATCAACTTTGTTGGTCGATTTGCCTGGCTGGGAGGCGATGGTGGTTTGCAGGCGGTGGCAGTCACTGAATGGGATGAGCCACAGGCAGTTTACGGTTCCTATTTGCATCGCTATGCCTATCCGGACTGGTATCAGCAGCATCTGCGCCGTGATCTTGCGTTGCAGGAGCAGTACAGTCATGCCGGTGATCGTGCCGGCTGCGTGCAGATGCGTGGCGAGTATCTGTATGTCGCGGAGGGCAGGAATGGTTTCCGTGTCTATGATATCGCCGGCATTGATAACAAAGGCGTTTCGCAGCGAATCATCACTGCACCCTTTAGCCCGCTGGGTCATAACGCCCGGGTGCCAAGCCGCAACGCCACCTGCATGGCGCTGGCAACCACCCAGCCGGTGGCGCCGCAGCGGAATGTCGGCGATTTGATGCGAGTGGAGAACCTCGAGCAGCCAATCCACCCGATCTATTCCTATGCGGTGATTACCGATGCCGAGGAAGGCCTGATTGTTGCTGATATCACCACCTTTTCCGATGGCGAGCTCCGCAACAATCACCTTGAACGTGCCGTTACCTGGAATAATAACGGCGTACTGGATGGTGCCCGCCACGTTATTCTCGGCGGCCACTATGCCTATGTCGCCACCCCGAAGGGACTGGTAATCCTGAATCTGGATAACCCGCTGGCGCCGAAGCTGGTCAAGCAGATCGCGCTTGAGGATGTCCGCGCCAGTGCTCTGCAGTTCCGTTATCTGCTGGTCAGTCATGCCGGCGGCGTCAGTGCCGTGGATGTAACCATCCCCGAACAGGCCAGACTGATCCCGGATAACACCATCGCCCTGGATCAGGCCCGTGGCATTCATATTGCCCGCTCCTATGCCTATGTCGCTGCCGGCAAGGACGGTCTGGTGATTATCGATATGGAAAACCCGGAGAAGCTGTCGCAGTATCAACGCTTCACTGCAGAGGGCACGTTGCAGGACAGCCACGATGTGATCGTTGCCAGCACCAACGCTTCCGCGTTTGCCTATGTGGCTGATGGTGAGGGCGGCCTTAAAGTGCTGCAACTGACATCACCCTCCAGTCAGCCGAACTTCTACGGCTTCAACCCTGCACCGGTTCCACAGCTGATTGCTCTGGCGAAAACCCGTTACCCGGCGTTGTCATTATCGCGTGGCCTGGAGCGGGATCGTGCCGTGGATGAAACCGGCGGTCAGGTGGCGGTATTCGGCCGGCATGGCTCACGTCCGTTCACGCTGGAAGAGATGCGGCGTCTTTTCCTCAATGAAAAAGGCGAGCCCTGGTTTGTCAGCGACAGGGTCGGCCGCAGCGGAGACAAACGATGACGCGAATCATCCTGACCGGTTTGCTGCTGCTCAGCGCTGTTGCGCTGGCAGCGGACAAGCACATGGGAGTGGCAACCTGTGCCTCATCGGTCTGCCACGGCAGCAGTGCCGAGCGCAGTGGCGCGAATATCTATCACAGTGAGTACGTGATCTGGGGTCAGCGTGACCCCCATGCCGGCGCCTACAACACCCTGCTCAACAGTGACTCAAAGGAAATTGCTGTGAAGCTTGGCATTGGTCCGGCCCATGAAGCCAGTGTCTGTCTCGCCTGTCACAGTGATCATGTGCCAAAGCAACAACGCGGGCCCCGTTTCCAGCTGACGGACGGTGTCGGCTGCGAAGCCTGCCATGGCGGCTCGCAGCGCTGGCTGTCGTCGCACACGGAGAAAGGCGTTACCCATGAGGAGAATATCGCCCGTGGCCTGACCCTGTTGCAGGATGCCGATGTCCGCGCCTCGGTGTGTGTCGCCTGCCATGTTGGTGACAGCGAGCGGCTTGCCAGTCACGACATCATGGCTGCGGGGCATCCGCGACTGCAGTTTGAGCTGGCGACCTATAGCCGCCTGTGGCCATCCCATCATCGTGATGATGATGCCTACCGGGCCCGCAAGCAGTCGCCGCAGTCATTGCAGTTATGGTCGGCTGGACAGTTGCGTAGCGCCCGCAATGTGCTTGAAGGTCTGCGCGGCCAGCAGTTTATGGCAACCCAGTTGTGGCCGGAGCTGGCATTCTTCGACTGCCATGCCTGCCATGCACCAATGAATGCAGGTAAATGGCAGCCACGGGCTGCAGGCACGTTGCGGCCCGGCGCAGTCCGCCTGAATGATAGCAGTCTGTTGATGGTGGGCTGGATGCTGGAGGCGAGCGATCCTGCCGCCGCCGCGCGCTGGAAAACCGGTGTTGCCGGATTGCATGCCGCCAGCCAGCTGGGCCGTGAGGCAATCCAGCAGGCCAGCAGCG
>JBFHPX010000274.1:0-3354 GCA_041592575.1 Alcanivoracaceae bacterium | reverse complement strand
TGGCATTGGGTGCGGACTTTTGTGTGTCGGCGCGCGGTTATATGTTCGCGCTGGGCTGTATTCAGGCTATGCAGTGCGACAAGAACACCTGTCCCACCGGGGTGACCACCCATAACCCGCGTCTGCAACGTGGACTGGTGCCGATAGAGAAGGCGGAGCGGGTATATCAGTACCATCGCCATCTGGTCAAAGAAGTGGAAGTCATCGCCCATGCCTGCGGCGTGGTGGAGCCGCGTGAACTGCGCCGTCATCATGCCCGGATGGTTACCGGCGGGCCGCGCTCGGTGTTGCTAAGTGAGTTGTGGCCGCCGGTGGAAAAGGGCGTCTATTTGCGCGAAGGTCGTCGTTCAGCCGGCGAACCTTTTATCCGTATGAAGATGTAGCATCAACAGCATGAACTGCTCGGGAGTCTGGTGTGTTTGATCTGGTAGTAATCGGTGCAGGATCAGGTGGTGTACGGGCAGCACGCATTGCCGCCGGTCTCGGTGCCAAGGTGGCCATTATCGAGAACCGTTTCTTTGGCGGCACCTGTGTCAATGTCGGTTGTGTTCCGAAAAAGCTGTTTTCCTATGCTGCGGCGTTCCCCGATCTGTTTCGTCTTGCTGAGGATTATGGTTTCAGTGCGAATGCTGGTGCCGGCGTTGACTGGTCAACATTACGCGATAACAAAACTCGCGAAATCAGCCGTCTGAACGGCATCTATCGACGGCTGCTGGAATCTGCCGGCGTCACTATTATCGAAGCGCATGGCACGGTAGCGGGAAAGGGACAGGTGCGAGCAGGTGGCCAGCTGCTGGAAACACGCAATATTCTCATTGCCACCGGCGGCAAGCCGTTTATCCCGGACATCCCCGGACGCGAACATGTCCTGATTTCCGATGACCTGTTCAGTCTGCCGGCATTGCCGCATCGGGTTGCCGTGGTGGGGGGCGGCTATATTGCCGCGGAGTTTGCCTCGATATTGTCCGGCCTTGGCTGCGAGGTAACGCAACTTTATCGCGGCGATTTGTTCCTGCGCGGTTTTGACCGGGATATTCGTCAGTTTGTTGCCGAGCAGATGCAGCATCGCGGCGTCAATCTTCGGTTCAACACCGACGTTAACGCAGTGCGCGTGGTTGGCGACAGTCGCCATCTGGATCTGAGTGATGGCACCGAGCTTGTTGTTGATGCGGTGTTTTATGCCACTGGCCGGGTGCCGAATATCGATGCATTGTTTGAGTCGGAGTCACCCGTTCTGGCGCTGAATGGTGCCGTTAAGGTCGATGACTGTTTTCAGAGCTCGATGCCGGGGGTTTACGCAGTCGGTGACGTGATCGACCGGGTCCAGCTGACGCCGGTGGCACTGGCTGAAGGCATGTGGCTGGCCCGACATCTGTTTGCTCCGCATCAGGCCGGTCCGGCGCCGGAGTATGACTTTGTGCCTACGGCCGTGTTCTGTCACCCGAATATCGGCACAGTCGGTCTGAGCGAGGAACAGGCGCTGGAAAAGCATGGTGTCATCCGTGTATACCGCAGCGAGTTTCGTGGCATGAAGTACACACTCGGTGATATCCAGCACCGTTCGCTGATGAAGCTGATTGTCGATGACGACAGCGATCAGGTCATCGGTCTGCATATGGTCGGCGATGACGCTGGTGAAATCGTTCAGGGGTTCGCCGTGGCAATTCGCGCCGGTGCAACCAAGCAGGACTTTGATCGCACCGTCGGCATTCATCCGACCGCAGCTGAGGAGTTTGTCACGATGCGGGAGGGGAAAGTCGTTCGAGGATAACCGGCAGGCCATCAGCGGGCACCGGCAATGAGGTGGCATCAATGGGCATTTCATAGCCCGGCGCCACTTTCCAGCGGTAGCGTTGTACCACCTGATGCAGGATCGCCTTGACCTGCAGTTCGGCGAAGTGCAGGCCAATACACTTGTGGGCGCCGCCACCGAAGGGCACCCAGGCGTAGGGATGGACCTTGTCTTCACGACGCTGGTCGCTGAATCGCTCCGGGTCAAACCGGAACGGGTCGGGCCACAACTCTTCCATGTAGTGGGTGAAGTAGGGAGTGACGTTGATCATGGTGTTTTCCGGGATGTAGCAGCCGGCAAACTCCACCGCCTTGGTGGTCATTCTGGGCATGGACGGGACTGGCGCACAAAGCCGCAATGACTCCTTCATTACCAGCGTTGCACTGCGCATCGCCTCCATGTCCTCATAGCCCAGCATTGATTTGCCGAGGGCCTGAGACTCCTCACGCACGCGCTGCTGCCAGTCCGGGTACTTGCCAAGATAATAAAACATGTTGGACAGAGTAATGGTGGTGGTGTCGTGGGCGGCCATCATCAGAAAGATCATGTGGTTAACCACGTCGTCATCGCTAAAGCGCTCGCCACTCTCGGTTTCTGCCCGACACAGCACGCTGAACAGATCACTACCGTTGCTTTGCCGCTTGCTGGCAACGCGGCTGCGATAAAATTTTTCCAGTACTTTCCTGCCTTTCAGGCCTTTTGCCCAGCGCCCGCCCGGGACAGGAATCCGCAATATCGCCGTGCCGGCGCGCACGGTATCGATAAATGCCTGGTTCAGGGCGTCGGCTTCCGGGCCAAGCTCCTCGCCCATGAACACATCCGTGGCAAGATCCAGAGTCAGCTGTTTGAGCGCCTTGAAGACAAGAAAATCCGGCCGTGGCTGCCAGCGATCCAGGCCACTGGCGATTTCCGGGCCCATGCGATCTATGTAGGCCTTCAAAACGTCGCGATTGAATGCCTGCTGCATGATTTTCCGGTGCCAGCGATGTTCCTCGAAATCGAGCAGCATGATGCCGCGATGGAAGAATTTGCCGATAAAATAATCCCAGCCGCGATTATTGGAAAATATGTCGTCGCGGTTGCGGAACACGAACTCGTTGGCCTCCGGGCCGATCAGCTGAACCATACGAATGCCGAACAGGGAGGCCCAGCTGGCGGCACCATACTGATCATAGCGGGACCGCATCAGGCTGATCGGGTCGCGTATAAACGCCAGTGACAGACCTACCAGCGGCAGCCCCCGGTCTCCGGGAACGGCTTTCAGGCTGCTGCCAGCAGGAACTGGGGAGAGCGGCTGCCCGGTCATGGTGGTCATGGAGGTGTCCGTGTTGTTATTCAGATGTCCTATTGTTGGGCGCTGTCGGGCGCCCTGCAAGGCAAGTAAATAGCTTTCTCACGGTTATTTACGCGCATGCTGTTGTCGCTTCTGTGGCCGCAGTGGCAATGGCCTGTGTATGATTGCGAGCAACGTTCAGTTGCGGCAGGGAGTCAGGTATGCGCCGGGTGGTGTTCAATCAGAAAGGTGGCGTCGGCAAGTCCAGCATTACCGTTAATCTGGCAGC
>JBFHPX010000273.1:0-3366 GCA_041592575.1 Alcanivoracaceae bacterium | reverse complement strand
TGAACATCTGCGGTTTGAGTGCCTGTCAGGGCTTGCCGGGACACGCCGTGAATACGTCCCTGTAGGCTTGTGTTCGACATCCCTGTCTCACACAGTCCCGGCAAGCCCTGACAGGCACTCAAGCCTCACATCCTGCTGCTTAAGGTCATCTCCTCTTTTCGATTCTTACTGTCTTTGTTTGCTTCACCCCTGACTCGCGGTGGCGCGGTCTTTCCGTTAGGCGTGAACGCCACCGCATCCGGAGGGTGACTTCAAGTGCAGCGAAGCGGAACGGTCAGCCCGGAGGATGTGGCGGCGGTTGCGCCCCGGCACGGTGGTGAAGCTATGCCGTCTTTAAAGCCCCGATCGCAACTCCTGCAGTGATCCGGTTGGAAGTCCGCGCCGGTGACCTTCCTCAATCCAGTGGTCCAGCATCAGGCGGGTCTGCACGCCGACCTTGCTGAAGTGATACTGCAGATAAATTTCCAGCGGGAACGGCATCACCTTCGGTGCCAATCGGGTAATCACATTCATCAGCAAGGGTTGCGGCAGTTTTGCCGCCATGCCGGCCTCGCGGCCAAGGTAGGCGGCGCTGATCACGGTCGCCTCGCGCGCGGCGGCGCAGGCGACGTTCAGCCACGGACCGGAGCGAACCGCCTTTAACGACCAGCCGGACAGTTCCAGCGCGGCGATCGACGGAATCATCAGTGCGGTGGACCGGGCGCCGACCCAGGGCAGGTCCTTCAAGGCAACCGCCGGCAGGCCACCGGCGCGCAGCAGGGCGGCGGCCTGTTGGCCGGCGCGGCTGTTGTCGAGCATGGCCGAGCGTGGTGGCAGCAGGTAGCCGAAACCTTCGCCGGGAGTGGAGGTGCCCGGCAGCGGCGTGTGGAAACTGATCAGGCCGATCAGGCCGTGTTGCACCGGGCCTTTATACAGCTTTGCCAGTTTCTCGCCATCGCGGAAATCCGGGGTCCAGCTGATCAGCGGTGTGTCGGCATCGAAGACCGCCAGTTGCCTGGCCAGCCAGGGGGAATCAAGGGCATCAGACGGGAGTGTCAGCCAGACCTGATCCCAGTCCCGGAAGGCTTTATCGATCACCCTCAGATGCTGGCGTTGCACCGTTGTTTTACCAAGCAGGCGGTACTGGTAAAGATCGCGCGGCATGGCGCTGTTGCTGCTTTTCTTGCTGCGGACCAGATAGTTGACCTGGCAGCCGGCCTTGACCAGATGGTGGCCGTAGACGGCGCCGACCGCGCCACTGCCGATGATCAGAATGCGTTGTCGCATGCGTCCCCCGTTATTCCTTTAACCCGATGCCGTTGCCGGCTGTCAGCGACTGGCCAGCCAGGCACGGCTGGCTTCGATGATGATATCTGTCACCGTGCATTCTTCCATCAGTGCCTGCATTTTTAATCGCTTGTGCAGGTCTGCGGGGATGTCGGCGGTCAGCCGGCGGTGACCATCGCGCGGGCCGTTACTGCTGCGGCGTCGGCGCTTCAACTTGCGCTCGGTGCCAGCGGCGGTCTTGTCCTCGCTCGGCGTGGAGACAAAATCGATCTGTTTCATGGCGCCACCTTTAACTGTGCAGATACGTATTTAGTCATACCAGCAAGTCATTACGCCAGCACAAAAGTAGTTCATTAGATATGTAGATAATGAGATATATCTACTTAAGTCATTATCTATTGTTGCAAATGTCGCTGATTTTCTCATTAAGCCATTAGATAAACATGCTGACCGGCAGTCGCCAGTAGCCAAGAAGCAACATCAATACTATATTCCAACCTTCTGAAATTATTGGACTAACCTGCACACAGGGAAGCGCGCATGAGTGATTTTGACAGCATTGTGATCGGCAGTGGTTTCGGTGGCGCGGTGATGGCCTGCCGGTTGGCAGAAAAGGGTGCCCGGGTACTGGTACTCGAGCGTGGTCGCCGCTGGAAGCCGGAGGATTACCCCAGCGTCAGCCAGAAGCACTGGCTCTGGGACGAGGATGAGCCGGAGCAACAGAACGGCTGGCTCGATTTTCGCTACTTCGGCGATATGAGCGTGGCCCAGGGGGCCGGCGTCGGTGGCGGCTCGCTGATCTATGCCAATGTCTCGATTGACGCCAAGCCGGAGATTTTCGAGAACGGCTGGCCGACGGCGATTCGTTACGCCGCCCTGAAGCCGCATTACGACACGGTGGCGCGGATGATGTCGGTACAGCGTCTGCCGGAAAACCAGTTCACTGCCCGTACCCGGTTGATGCAGGAGGCGGCCGGGAAGATCGGTGCGGCCGACCGCTTCAGCCTGGTACCACAGGCGGTGACCTTTGATCCGGATTGGCACTACGGCCTCGACGACCCCCACGATGGCCGTCACTCAAAGCGCTGGGTCAACGATCAGGGGGTTGAGCAGGGCACCTGTACCCATTGCGGCAATTGCGATATCGGCTGCCCGACCCAGGCCAAGAACACTCTCGATCTGAACTATCTGGCCCGCGCCGAACAGCTCGGCGCCGAGGTTCGGGCCATGCATCAGGTCCGCTGCATTACTCCGGAAGGCACTGGCTACCGGCTGCAGGTGCGTGACCTCAAGGGCCGCCGCACTATCAGCCTGAAAGCCGAGCGGGTGTTTATCTGCGCCGGCAGTATCGGCTCCACCGAGCTGTTGCTGCGCTGCCGCGACCAGTACCGCACGCTGCCGAAACTGAGCGCCCGGCTTGGTCAGGGCTGGACCTCGAATGGCGATTTCCTGACCGCGGCCTGGTACGCCGACCGGGACATTTCGCCAACCCGCGGGCCGACTATTTCCGCCGCCATCGACTTTCTTGATGGCAGTGAAGGTGGGGCACGGTTCTTTGTTGAGGATGGCGGTTTTCCGGATCTGCTTGGCAACCTGATGGAGCAGGGCGGCCGTCACTATCGGTTGCGCAATACCCGGCTTGGTCGGGCACTGGAGCGCCGTGCTGATCGCAGTGATCCGGCCCGGAGGCTGATGCCCTGGTTTGGTCAGGCGGTGGATGAACCGGGTGGTCAGTTCTATCTGGGCCGGCGCTGGCTGATGCCGTGGCGCAAGGATCGACTGAAACTGAAGTGGGATTACCGCAAGGCCGAGAAGGCCGTTCAGGGGTTGGCGGACATGCATCTGAAGCTGACCGAGGCCACCGGCGGCGAGGCGGCGACGCCGGCCACCTGGCGCTGGTTCCGGAATCTGGTCACTCCGCATCCGCTTGGCGGTTGCAATATGGCGGACGATGCCAGTCAGGGGGTGGTGGATGATCGTGGCGAGGTATTCGGCTATCCGAACCTGTTTGTCATGGATGGCGCGGTGGTGCCCACTGCCCTGGGCCTGAATCCGTCGAAGACCATCGCCGCACTGGCGGAATATGCCGCGGCACGGATT
>JBFHPX010000272.1:0-3392 GCA_041592575.1 Alcanivoracaceae bacterium | reverse complement strand
CATCCGCTTCGTCGAAGACAACTGGGAATCGCCGACCCTCGGCGCCTGGGGCCTCGGCTGGGAGGTCTGGCTGAACGGCATGGAAGTCACCCAGTTCACTTACTTCCAGCAGGTCGGCGGCATCAACTGCTACCCGGTCACCGGCGAGATCACCTATGGCCTTGAGCGCATCGCCATGTACCTGCAGGGCGTCGATTCGGTTTATGACCTGATCTGGTCCGACGGCCCGTTCGGCAAGGTCACCTACGGCGATGTGTTCCACCAGAACGAAGTGGAGATGTCGACGTTCAATTTCGAACACGCCAGCACCGCCATGCTGTTCGGCCACTTCGATGATTTCGAACGCGAGAGCAAGGCGCTGATTGCCGCCGGCCTGCCGCTGCCGGCGTATGAGTATGTGCTGAAGGCATCACACACCTTCAACCTGCTCGATGCCCGCAAAGCAATCTCGGTCACCGAGCGTCAGCGTTTTATTCTGCGCGTACGCGAACTGGCCCGCGCCGTCGCCGAGGCCTATCTGGCCAGCCGCCGCGCCGCCGGCTTCCCGCTGGCGGATGCTGCGATTCGCGAAGAAGTGCTGGCCGAACTGGCAAAGCAAGATGCCAAGCAAGACAAGAAGGGAGCCAAGTGATGCAACGCGCAGATCTGCTGATTGAACTTGGCACCGAAGAGCTGCCGCCGAAGGCACTGAAAGCATTGTCCGAAGCTTTTGCCAGTGAAACTCTGAAACAGCTGGATGACGCCGGTTTTGAACACGGCGCCATGAAAGTTTTCGCCGCACCACGTCGGCTGGCGTTTCGTATTGAGCAGGTTGCCGTGGGCCAGCCGGATCGCGACATCGAACGTCGTGGCCCGGCAGTAAAAGCCGCCTTTGATGGAGACGGTCATCCAACCAGGGCTGCTCTTGGCTTTGCCCAATCCGTCGGCCTGAGCATGGATCAGCTGGAAACCGTGGAAACCGACAAGGGCGCCTGGCTGGTAGCGAAAGTGCGCGAGGCCGGCAAGCCGCTCTCCGAGCTGCTCCCGACCATGCTGGAACAGTCACTGCAGCGTCTGCCGATCCCGAAGCGGATGCGCTGGGGCAATCGCAAGGTACAGTTTGTTCGGCCGAGCCAGTGGCTGGTGGCGCTGCTCGGTGAGCAGATTCTGGATATCACGCTGCTGGATCAGAAGGCCGGGCGCGAATCGCGCGGCCATCGTTTCCATGCACCCGCCGCGATCAGCCTGAAGACGCCAGCGGAGTATGAAAGCCGTCTGGAGAAGGAAGGTTCTGTCATCGCTGACTTCGATCGCCGCCGCGAGATGATCCGCGAACAGGCCGTCGCTGCCGGCAAGAAGCAGGGCGGTGTCACCTCCATCGATGTCGATTTGCTGGACGAAGTTACCGCGCTGGTGGAATGGCCAGTGGCCATGGTCGGCCACTTTGAAGAAGAGTTTTTGCGTGTGCCGCAGGAAGCCCTGATCACCACCATGGAATCGAACCAGAAGTATTTTCCGGTGCTGGACGGCCAGGGCAAGCTGAAGAATGCGTTTGTCTTCATCAGCAATCTGGATTCAAAAGATCCACAGGTGGTGATTTCCGGCAACGAAAAGGTGGTGCGTCCACGCCTGGCTGATGCTGCATTCTTCTATGATCTCGACCGCAAGAAAACATTGGCACAACACGCCGAGCCGCTGGAGAACGTGGTATTCCAGCAGCAGCTTGGCAGTGTTGCTGACAAGGCTCGTCGCATTTCCCAAGTCGCCGGGCAGATAGCCAACCGCATTGGTGGCAAGCAGAAGCTCGCGGAGCAAGCCGGCCTGTTGTGCAAAGCCGACCTCGCCTCAGCGATGGTGTACGAGTTCGACACCATGCAAGGAGTGATGGGCTATTACCTCGCCAGACACGAAGGCCTCGACAACGAAATTGCCGAGGCCATGCGCGAGCAGTATCTGCCACGCTTCTCTGGCGATGTCTTGCCGCAGACCAAAACCGGGATAGCGGTGGCGATTGCCGACAAGCTCGACACTCTGGTTGGTATTTTCGGTATCGGCCAGAAGCCTACCGGCGACAAGGATCCCTATGCTCTGCGTCGTGCCACCCTCGGCATCCTGCGGATCATCATCGGCAACAAGCTTGACCTTGATATGAAGTCGCTGATTAACGACGCGGTGAATGCGTATCCGACTGGTGGCGCCACGTCTTCTTATCAGGGCAACTTGCGTCAGGATTTGCTTGAGTTTATTCAGGGCCGTTACCGTGCCATGTATCAGGAGCAGGGCATTGACACGCCAGTGATCCTGTCGGTCCTCGCTGTTAGTCCGACCCGCCCGCTGGATGTCGAACGCCGGATTCAGGCGGTGGCGGCTTTCCGCGCCCGCCCGGAAGCGGCGGCGCTGGCCGCTGCCAACAAGCGAGTCGGCAATATTCTCGGCAAGCTCAATGGCGCCGCACCGGACAAGATCAGCGAAGCCGCCCTGCAGCAGGATGAAGAGCGGGCGCTGTTCACCTCATTGCAACAGGCAATCAAGGATATTGGCTCGCAAGGGCAAACGCAGGATTACGCTGCCGTGCTCGGTCGACTGGCCGCCTTGCGGGAGCCGGTGGATGCCTTCTTCGACAAGGTCATGGTGATGGCCGACGATGAGGCGTTGCGCAATAACCGCCTGGCAATGCTGGCACGGCTGCGCGGTCTGTTCCTGCAGGTGGCGGATATTTCCGAGCTGGGCTGACTGCTTTTTTCCACCGCAGGAGCAGTCAACCGACCGCGATTATTGTCCAGCTGATCGCGGCCGGTCGGCCGCTCCTACAATGGGCCTGGCAGGATGAAGTACGTGTCTTTAACGGAAAGCAGCTCGAGAAAATTCTCCCTCAATATCGCGGTGCGCAGCCTGCTGTTCTTCGTGCTGTATAACCTGATGGGCATCATCCACAGCCTGATGTGTCTGGTCGTGGCTCCGTTTCAATCTTTCGAGCAGCGTTATCATTTCGTCAATCACTGGACCCGCGCCAGCATGTGGCTGTTGCGTCATCTCAACGGTGTCCGCGTCGAGGTGGAAGGGCTGGAGAATATTCCCAAGGACAGGGCGGTGGTGGTGATGGCCAACCACCAAAGCCAGTGGGAAACCTTTTACCTCCAGTTGCTGATTTCTCCGCAGGCCACCATCCTCAAGCGAGAACTGCTCTGGGTGCCGTTCTTTGGTTGGGCGCTGGCGTTGCTGAAACCCATTGCCATCAATCGGAGCAAAAGCACGCAGGCCATCAAGACTGTGCAGCGGGTCGGCAAGCAACGCCTTGATGCTGGTATCAGTGTGGTGATCTACCCGGAAGGCACCCGCCAGCCACCCGGCACGCTCGGTCGCTTTAACGGCGGCGGTGCGGCACTTGCGCTGCATGCCTGCGTACCGGTGCT
>JBFHPX010000271.1:0-3395 GCA_041592575.1 Alcanivoracaceae bacterium | reverse complement strand
GATCTGGCCGCCGAGCTTTTTCGCCAGCGCACGTACTGTGAACAGGGCGCCGGCGTCGTGGGGAATGGAATCGAAGCCGCAGCAGCTGACAATCGCCGCGCCGGTTTTCTTTGCGCTCTCGTGGTAACGGGTCAGGGTGTTGCAGACAAATTCCGGCTCACCGGTCAGGTCGCAGTAATGGGTGCCGTGATCAGCGCAGGCACGCACCACGCCTTCGCCGTAAAACACATACGGGCCGACAGTGGTGATCACCACTTTGCTCTGCTCGGCCATGGAGTTGAGGCTGGCCTGATCGTCAACGTCCGCTTCAATCAGAGCGGGCAGGCTGGCCACCCCGGCGGCTTGCAGCCGGGCCCGGACTGCCTCGAGCTTGGCCGCGTTGCGCCCGGCCAGTGCCCAGCTGGTGCCTTTCGGCAGGTGTTGTCCCAGATAGTCGGCGCACAGGCCTCCAGTGAAGCCGGTGGCGCCAAAAAGTGTCAGGCTGTATTTCCGCGACTGGCCCATGCTGATACCCTTCAAGGCTATAAGAAACACGCAGTCTACCCAGCCGCCTGCAGCCGAGTCCATCGGCCGTGGCACTGAATGACATGCTTTCACCGGAATTTGCCTGATGCTTGACCGTCCCCGTCGCTGGCTGCGCCAGCTGGCGCATAACCGTTCCGCGATTCGTCGTGATATCTCGCTTGGCATCAGTCATGCCAGTTCATTGCCGTTTGCAGTGTTTCCGCTGATGCACGAGCCAACCATCAAGTCCGAGCTGGACCCGCGCAGCTACAACAGCACCGGCGATATTCTCAATTCACTCGGTCAGCTGTTGATCCCGGCGCAGCGTGAATCCGCCAGTCAGGGCACGCTGGTGGTGCGGCCGCCGCGCATTGCCAGGGAGGAGCACAGTTCGCGCTGGTTCTTTATCAATGGTGTTGCCACAGCGCCGCCGGTGGCCTTGCTCAATGCCAGTGAGATCGCCCGGATTTTCCAGCGGCCGGTGCACCTGATTCATACCCCGACCTGGGGGTTGGCTCGCGACATCATGGAATCGGTGACAGCCAGGACCTTGCGCAAGGATGGCAAGCTGTCGCGCCCGGCGGTGTATGTGGTGCAGGAAGCGCTGGAGAAGCACGACCGGGTGGTGTTGTTCTGTCATTCACAGGGGACCATTGTCGCCAGTTACATCGTCCGCAAGCTGTTGCGTCATGCCTCCACCCGGCATCTGGTCAAGAAGCTGGAGCTGTACTGCATTGGCGGGGTCGCCGACAGCCTTGAAGTGGATTACACCCTGTCGCAGGAAGCCGGTCATCCGGTGCCCTACGTCGAGCACTTCGCCAATGGTCGCGACTATTTTTCCCAGATTGGCGTGTTGTCCCACCTGGACAGTACTGCCGGCACGGTGTTCTGTGTGCCGGAGCGGACCGGTCATTTGCTTAACGAGCACTATCTTGCGGGAATTGCCCGTGGCGACTACTGTAACCGGAGCTCCCGGTTGTACCGCTACGTTCGTGGCCGGGAGCCCGGGGATCAGGATTTCATGCCAATTCAGCCGGGGGAGCAGTTGTGACCCGCCCGGCCCTGTCAGGGTTATAACAAGATGACCGAGAAAACCCCGGGCCAGGGTAAGCCACGCCTGATCATGGTCGACGACTCCAAGGTGATGCGCAGTGCCGCCACCAAGATGCTGGGCGAGCGTTTTGACGTGGTGGTTGCCGAGAATGGCCAGGAGGGCTGGAAGCAGATCCGTGCCGATCAGCAGATTCAGGTGGTGTTCTCCGACCTGTCGATGCCGGAGCTGGATGGCTACGGTTTGCTGGAAAAAATTCGCACCTGTGATGACCCGGGCGTTGCCGGCCTGCCGGTGATTATTGTTACCGGTGCCGAGAATGATGAGGCGGCCCGGGAAAAGGCCCTGAACATGGGCGCCACCGATTTTATTACCAAGCCGTTCAACTCCACCGACCTGCTGGCGCGCGCCACTGCCCACGCCAACTATCAGCGTGAACGCAAGGCACTGGCCGAGCAGAGCACCATTGATCCGTTGACCGGGCTCGGTAATCAGCTCTATTTCAATGGTCGTCTGAAACAGGAGCTGGCCTTTGCCGCCCGTCAGGGCCACAGCATTTCGCTGGTTCGTGCTGATGTGGATGTGTTCAACAAACTCTTCATTAAAGCCGGTAAAGACGCAGCGGATGCTGTGCTCAAGGATGTCGCCAGGGTCATTGGCGGCCTGATTCGAAAGGAAGACACGGCGGCTCGTATTGGCCTGTCCCAGTTTGCCGTGCTGTTGCCGACCGCAGATGCCGCCGGCGCTGCTATTTTTGCCAACCGGCTGTGCCGGCTGGTGCGTGAATCGACCACCGACTTCAAGGGCCACAAGCTGGCCGTGACCCTGTCCGTGGGTGTGTTGTGCCCGGAGCCGCATCCGGGAGCAACGCCACGCAGTGTGATTGAAGAGGCTAATCTCGTTCTCAAGGCGGCCATGGATGCCGGCGGCAATATGGTCATGACCGAAGCGGAGCTGCGTGAACAGCAGGCGCCGTTGCCGTCATCGCCAACACCGCCTGCCCAGGGGCAGCCGCGCAGCGCGCCAATCAATGTCGAGAAGGCATTGTCGCTGCTGGCGGAGGGCAAGGATGATGCGGTACGACCACATCTGGCAGCGCTCAAGGCGCGGCTGATGCCATTGTTGAAACTGATGCAGGAAAAGCCGTGAAGGTAGAGCGTTACCAGGATTATCCGCTGCCGGCGGAGCAATTAGTGGCGGTCCTGACAGATCGCCATTTTTTTGAAGAGCGTCATGCCATGTCCGGCGTGACCAGTTTCCACTTCGATGCCTTTGGCGAGCAGGACGACGGGTTTCTGATTCGCATTCTCCGCGATATCGATATTCCGATGGACAAGGTGCCCTCGTTCGCGCGTCGCTTCATCGGTAGCAACAATACTCTGCTGCAGGAGTTTCTCTGGTTCGAGCGCCAGCAGCAGCCGTACCGTGCCCATTATCGCTTTGCGCTGGGCAAGGTGCCGGTGGAAGTGCATGGCGAGATGAACATTGCCGACCGCGATGGTGTCGCGCGTCAGCATATGGTGGTGCAGGTACACAGCAGCGTGCCGCTGATCGGCAACAAGCTGGCGGCCATGGTCGGCGAACGGGTCGACAAGGCGCTCGATTCCGATTATCGGGCGACGCTCAAGTACCTGCGTCAACAAGGCATGATCGAGGCGTCCTGAAAGGTCAACGCTCTGGCGCGTCCGGGCCTTGCCGGGCATGGTCATCGCTGCCATCCTGCGGCTCTTTCCCAGAGCCGTTACGGGGTGCATACCATGCCGCAGTACAAGGCGCCGCTTCGCGATATCCGCTTTCTTGTTCACAACGTCCTCGATTTTCCGGGCCATTACCGTGCCTG
>JBFHPX010000270.1:0-3405 GCA_041592575.1 Alcanivoracaceae bacterium | reverse complement strand
GCAGTACCTGGTTCTGTGGGGCCTGGTGCCGTAATGGATTCCACGAGGATGGTGTGGTCTCGGCGCTGGATGTGGCTGCCGGTTTTGGCGAGTCATTATGATCACCGATCATGCCATATACACGGGCGAAGTCTGGCATCGCCGTGAGTCGCCGGTGGTGCACGCGTTTCGTTATCCGTTCTGGTGGCTGTGGCTGAATCTCGATGACATCGACGGGCTGCTCGGCCGAAGTGCATGGTGGGGCCGCCGCTGGCGCCCCGGCGTGATTCGGGAACGCGATTATCTGGATGGCGCGGAGGGCTCGCTGTCCGGACATGTGCGTCGCAAGGCCTCCGGGCTGGGTCTGGACTGGCACAGCGGCGCTATTTGCATGCTCACCCAGCCGCGCCTGTTCGGCTGGCTGTTCAATCCGATTACCCTTTACTGGCATTTTCCGGATGGTGCTGATGAGGCTGACAGTGTTATCGCCGAGGTGCATAACACCCCCTGGCATGAGAAACACTGGTATCCACTTGGTTTCGAGCCGGGCAGCGGGGAAAAGCGGGTGGAGCATGACAAGGCCTTTCACGTCTCCCCTTTTATGCCGATGGATATGCGCTATCGCTGGGCGCTTTCACAGAATGATCGCGACCTGTCAGTCATGATCAGCAACCTGAACGATCAGGCAAGGGTGTTTGCGGCCGGGGTCAGGATGGTCAGGCAGCCGGCCACTGCCAATAATCTGGCTTCTGTGTTGTGGCGTTATCCGGCCCAGAGCTTCAAGGCCAGTGCGGCAATATACGCGCATGCATGGCGGTTATGGCGTAAGGGGGTGTCGTTTCACGGGCACCCGCGTAAAGGGATAAAGGCGACGGAGTGAACAGAACGATGAAGAAAGAGGTAGCCATGCTTGATGCCGACACACTTCAGGCCAACTCACCTTACCGTTTGATGGACAGGGCGGCGCGGCGTCTGGTGCTGGGCTCGCTGCAGAGATTCCCCGTCGGTCAGCTCACGGTTGTAGAGCCGGACGGTAACCGGATCACGGTCGGAAAGGGGAGCCCGTCTGCATCGCTGCAGATGGCTGACTGGCGGACCTACCGGATGATGATGACTGGTGGGGCGCTGGGTGCGGCAGAAGCATATATGGAAGGGCTCTGGCGCAGTGATGACCTGCTTGCGGTGATTCGCTATTTTGCTGCAAACGTTGAGCCGATGCAGGCTCTGGAGGGGATTGCCACGCGGCTGGCGCGACCGATGCTTGCCGCCCTGCATGTGGTGAATCGCAATTCCATCCGCGGTTCTCGCCGGAATATCTCGGCTCACTATGATCTTGGCAATGATTTTTTCAGTCTTTTTCTTGACCGCCAGATGATGTATTCGAGCGCCATTTATCCGCGTGCTGATGCAGAGCTGGATGAGGCCGCCGTACACAAGCTTGATGTGGTTTGTCGCAAGTTGGGTTTGAACAGTGAACATCACCTGCTTGAAATCGGTACTGGCTGGGGCGGGCTTGCTATCCATGCCGCCAGACATTTCGGCTGCCGTGTCACCACAACGACAATCTCCCGCGAGCAGTATCGATACGCCTGTGATCGGGTCATCGCAGAGGGACTCGAAGATCGTATTACGGTTCTGGAACAGGATTACCGCCTGCTGGAAGGGCAGTATGATCGCATCGTCTCCATCGAGATGATCGAAGCCGTGGGCCATCAGTATCTGCCCAATTACTTCAGTCAGCTGAATCGCCTTCTCAGCAAAGACGGCCTGCTGCTGATTCAGGCCATTACCGTGCCTGATCATCGTTATGACTTTGCCCTGAAGAATATCGATTTCATCAAGCGTTACATTTTCCCGGGCGGCTTTTTGCCATCGGTGCGAGTGATGATGTCACACCTCGGCGACGATACCCGTTTGACGCCGCTGGCGGTGGAGGATATCGGTCTTGATTATGCTCGCACGCTGGCTGATTGGCGGGCCCGGTTCACGGCTGCGAGCGACAGGGTGGCCGAGCAAGGGTTCGATGAGCGCTTCCGGCGGATGTGGGAGTATTACCTTTGTTATTGCGAGGGGGCCTTTCGTGAGCGGGCAATCAGTACCGTGCAGCTGCTGGCCGCAGCACCAGGCTGGCGGCCGCACTGACATACGGACTTCCCTGAGCGGCGGTCATGGCACAAAATGGTCGTGAATTTGCTTACGGGGGGTCGGGATGAGCAAGCTCTTGGTTCTGTTGGTGCTATTGTGCGGGGCAGCATCGGCGTATGCCGCAGACAGTGGCACCGTTGTCTCGAATACGCCGCTGCTGGAGCGGCCGGATGGTCAGAGCGCCGGCACTTTGCTGGCAAACACCCTTGTCGAGATTCATGAGCGGCGCGGCGGCTGGTACCGGGTCACGGCAACAGGTGGCCGGGCAGGCTGGGTGCGTTTGGGGGCGGTTCGTCTGGCCGGGCAAGCCGAGCAGTCGGATTCGGTATTCTCGGGGCTCTGGGGCTGGCTAAACAGTGGCCGCAGCATGCAGAGCGGCGAGACCGCCACCGCCGGAATCCGCGGGCTTGATGCTGGTGATATCGAGGCAGCGGAACCGAATCATGACGCCGTTCAGCGCCTTGATGGTATCGCTGTTGATGCGGCGGCTGCGCGCCGTTATGCCGCTGCCATGCCACTGAAAAGCCGAAGCGTTGCTGATCTGAAAGGGGGGAAATAGTCATGAAATACTCCCTGATGCTGACATTGCTGGGGCTGAGCCTGTTGGCTGGCTGCAAGACCCTTGATCTCAATCAGCTTGCTTCTGCCAGCGGAACCTTCAAGCAGGCGTTTGTGCCGGCCTCCGAAGCCGAGGAAGCGGATATTGGTCGCGAATCTGCGGCTGTCTTGCTTGGTGCGGCGCCACTACTGAGCGATCCGAAAGTACAGGCCTATGTGAACAAGGTCGGGCTCTGGGTTGCTCTGCAAAGTGATCGCCCAGATCTGAAGTGGCGTTTCGCGGTCCTCGATGATGCCGATATCAATGCCTTCGCTGCACCCGGCGGGTACGTATTCATTACCAAGGGGCTGCTGGCCCGGTTGCGTAATGAATCCGAGCTGGCTGGCGTGCTGGCCCACGAGATTGGCCACGTGGTTGCCACCCATCACTTGATCGCGATCCGCAAGGAAGCGCGGGTGAAGCTGGCCGGTATGGCGATTCAGGCTGCCTTGGACAAAAACGCGGAAGAGACAGAGAAGCTTAAGGCTCTTGGGCGTGGGGCGAAGCTGATCTACAGTCGAGGCCTTGATCGCGAGGACGAGCACGACGCCGACAGAATTGGCGTGGTGCTGGCCGCACGTGCGGGCTACGACCCCTATGGTCTGGTGACGGTGCTGCAGACTCTCGAGCGTATGAACCCGACCGCCGGAGAGTTGGGTCTGTTGCTCAAGACCCATCCGAAG
>JBFHPX010000269.1:0-3408 GCA_041592575.1 Alcanivoracaceae bacterium | reverse complement strand
TTCGTCCAGAGGATATTACCCTGCTGGTAGTGCCGGGGCAGCACTGGTCGGGCGATGATCTGGACTGGTTGCACCGCATGGCGGCAAATGGTCACCCGCTTGCTGGCCATGGTTGGAGTCATCAGGCAGGCAAACGGCGTTCGCTGTTTCATCATTTGCACAGTGCGGTGCTGTCACGGGATGCAGCGGAACACCTGTCCAGACCGGAACATGAACTGGTGGCGTTGATGCTGCGTTGTCACGCCTGGTTTTCACAGCATGCACTTCCGGTGGGACCACTGTATGTGCCGCCGGCCTGGGCGCTGGGGATAATCAGCAGGCAAGCACTGATGTCGCTGCCTTTTGTTTTGCTGGAAACGCTGTCCGGTGTGCAGGATGTTCGCCGTGGAGAGCAGCTTGTGTTGCCGCTGGCAGGCTACGAAGCGGATAACGATTGGCGGGCGAGAATACTGGCGATCAGTAACCGGCTGAACTGGCAGTGGGCGAAGCGCGGTGAAAGGATTGTCCGCGTCGGCCTGCATCCATTTGATCTGCAGTATCGACTGGCCGACCACATTATTCGCGATTTGAATCGGGTGACGCAGTTCTGTGATTACTCGTCGCTGCTTTCTGCATTCGCTGAGGCGGAGGGCTTGCCCTTTTCCAGGTGACCGAGATCACGCTCCGGAAACAGCACATCGCGAACCCGGCGTTTCAGTTCGGCAAAATCAGGAAAGCCGCCATCACGTTTACGCTCCCAGATCAGCTGCTCTCCTGCATAAACCTCGAAAATGCCGCCGCTGCCAGGTTCAAGGCTGACTCGCTGCAGGTCTTCGCCAAAACTGCTGAGCAGTTCCTGTGCCATCCAGCCGGCACGCAGCAGCCAGTTGCACTGGCGACAGTAGCGAATCCGGATCTCAGCGGCGGGCAAGCTGGCGGTCATGGAATTTCCCAAGCAGTAGCAGCGCGGCAACAGCGCCAATCAGCGCCATGAACATGTCCGACTGGGTGTCCCAGACATAACCCTGAGTCCCCAGGAAGGATTCTGCGGCTTCTTCGCTCAGCAACGCGACCCACCACTCGATCAGTTCATAGGCGGCGCTGATGCCAAGAACGCTGAGTGTGATCAAGGCAAAGCGCCAGCCCTTGTCAGCTACAACATCGAGTCGAATGAACAGTTCCCGCGCCACCATTGCCGGAACAAATCCCTGCGCCAGATGGCCAAGCTTGTCGTAGTTGTTACGCGACCAGCCAAACAGTTCCGACACCCAGTCTCCGGCGGGTACCAGTGCATAGGTATATTTGCCGCCGATCATCAGAATGATGCAGTGCAGCAGAACCAGCGCGTAAAGCAGAGGCGTCAACGGGAAGCGTTTCCGGCTGAGAAGCAGAATGGCCCATGCCGCCAATGCCGGGAAAACCTCAAGCAGCCAGGTGGCCCGGTCATAGGGCTGCCAGCCCGACCATATCAGGACCAGCCAGAACAGCCCCTGCCAGACCAGATTCATGGCGTGGTGATGCTGCCGCTAAGGAAGTTCAGCAGTTTGTCGTCGGCCAGCAATTGACGCAGCGCTCTCTCAAGCACTTCGTTGAGCATCATCTGGTTGCGTTGGGCACTCGGTGTCAGCGGCTGCTCATAAGTATTGCCGGCGCGGTAAACGCCGCGGAATTCGTCGCCGCGATTGTTGCGGGCCAATGCGTGCAGTTCGGTTGTTACTTCGACCCGGTTCACCACCGAGCCTTCTTCGGGCACATAACTGAACTCGACAACGCGGACTTCCAGATCGCTGCTGCCAGCGCCCGGGTTGTAGGCATTAAAGCCCTGTTGTTGCAGGCCCTGACGCACTGCCAGAGTAATAGCGCCAGGCATGTCGTTGGCCGGCCGGATCAGGCTGGTATCGCCATAGACGCCGCCACGGGTGCCAAAGGCCGGGCTATTGCGTTGGTCCGTGGTGATGATGCGGACCGGTTCGTTATTGCCCGCGTTACGGGTCACGGTTTCCGGTTTCGGTACGATATCGATCATCTGCGGACTCAGTGCGCAGGCGGACAGGCTGGCGACGAGCAGGGCGGTGCAGAAAAGGCGGATCATCAGTTTCTCCTCAGTCCGGTCATTCCGGGGTCAGGTCGCGAAGTGGCCAGTATGGCCACCGTGATGGTGGTCAGAAATGACGGTTTACGGCTTCGCGGGCCAGTGCTTCCAGCGTCTCACGGTACGGCGATGCCGGCAGTTCGACCAGCGCGGCCAGCGCCAGTTCGGTCTGCTTGCGCGCCTGAACCATGGTGTAGTCGAGGCCGCCACTGCTGCGGACCACGGCAAGAATCTCGTCGAGATGGTCCAGGCCGCCCTTGAGGATGGCGCTGCGGATCATCGCCGCCTGTTCCGCGGTGCCCTCGCGCATGGCGTGGATCAGCGGCAGGGTCGGTTTGCCCTCGGCGAGATCGTCGCCAACATTCTTGCCCAGTTCGCCGGCATCGCCGACATAATCGAGGACATCGTCCACCAGCTGGAAAGCGATGCCAAGGTGGCGGCCATAGGCGGCCAGTTTCTCGCGCAGCTCCGGGCGCTCCTTGCCAAGGCCGAGAACGGCGCCGGTCTCCGCAGCAGATTCGAACATCTTTGCGGTCTTGTGGTGGATCACCCGCATGTACCGCTCCTCCGTGGTGGCCGGGTCGCGACAGTTGATCAGCTGTAGCACCTCGCCCTCGGAGATGATGTTGGTGCTGTCGGCGAGGATGTCCATCAGGGTCAGGTCGCCGACTTCTACCACCAGCTGGAAGGCCCGCGAGATCAGGAAATCACCCACCAGTACGCTGGCGGCGTTGCCCCAGACCGCATTCACGGTGGGTCGGCCGCGGCGCAGGCTGGACTCGTCGACGACGTCGTCGTGGAGCAGTGTGGCGGTGTGCAGGAACTCGATAATGGCGGCGACATGGATGTGCTTGTCGCCCTGATAGCCGCAGGCCCGGGCCGCCAACACCGCCACCAGAGGACGCAGACGCTTGCCGCCAGAACCGACGATATACTCGCCGACCTCGCGGATCATCGGCACATTGGTGTTCAGGCGGTCGGTGATGAACTGGTTGACCGCGGCAAATTCGTCGGCGACGACGGCGTACAGATCTTTGAAATCCATGGGGGCTTCCGGCTTGAGTGCGGCAATGCTAACAGGGGAGGGGGGCGCGTCAAGGTGAACGGCTGTTGAGTCTGCAGCGGTAGCCCGGCCACCTGTGTGGAGTGGACCTGCCGGGACACGCCGTGAATACGTCCCTGTAGGCTCCTCTCAGACATCCATGTCTTCGAGGGTCCGAAGCCCGCTCCGGGACATAGAGCCCGCATAGGGCAAATCCGGCGGGCTCTCAGGAAACATCGGGATGCAAGGTTAGCGGGGTGGTGGGCTTATCCCGGGACCTTCGGAGCCATGGATG
>JBFHPX010000268.1:0-3436 GCA_041592575.1 Alcanivoracaceae bacterium | reverse complement strand
TCCTTGTTCTTCTTGATTTCAACGCCATCCGGGTTATTCGAGCCCACTTCGTGCAGCGCCAGGATATGCAGCACCACCAGTGCCAGCAACACGATCGGGATTAGCACCACATGCAGGGCGAAAAACTTGTTCACCGTCGCATCAGATAGCAGGTAGTCACCGCGCACCCAGTTGGCAATGGCTTCACCCATTTCCTTGCCCTGAGTCGCGTCAACAAACGGAATGAAGTCATACGGCACCGCACCCACCAGCGACACGATAACCTGCGCACCCCAGTAAGACATGTTGCCCCACGGCAGCACGTAACCGAGGAAGCCTTCGGCCATCAGCGCCAGATAGATCAACATGCCGAAAACCCACACCAGCTCGCGCGGCGGCTTGTAAGAGCCGTACATCAAACCGCGGAACATGTGCAGATACACCACGGCGAAGAACATCGACGCGCCGACCGCATGCATATAGCGGATCAGCCAGCCGTATTGCACATCACGCATGATGTACTCAACTGACGCAAACGCGTCAGTCGGCGAGTAGAACATGGTCAGCCAGATGCCGGTCAGCAGCTGGTTAACCAGTACCACCATCGAGAACACCCCGAAGTAGTACATGAAGTTGAAGTTTTTCGGAGCGTAGTACTCCGACATATGCTTCTTGAAAGCGTCGACAACCGGCAGGCGGGCGTCAACCCAATCAACGGCGCGAGTCAGCAGGCCCATCATGCAGTGGTCTCCCCTTCTTCAGAACCGACAATGACAACCGACTCACTCAGATATGAATGCGGCGGCACCACCATGTTGGTCGGCGCAGGAACGCCAGAGTAAACGCGACCGGCAAAGTCAAAACGCGAGCCATGGCACGGACAGAAGAAGCCACCGTACTCCAGGCCGACTTCCACCGTCGGGTTCGGATTGTAGTTCGGCGAGCAACCCAGATGGGTACAGGTGCCGATCAGGATCAGGAACTCCGGCTTGATGGAACGATGAGCGTTGCGAGCATAATCAGGCTGCTGATCAGCAGCGGATGCGGGATCGCTCAGTTCGGACTCCACCTTGGCCAGACCTGCCAGCATGGTTTCGGTGCGACGCACCACCCACACCGGTTGCCCGCGCCACTCACGGACCACGCGCTGACCCGGTTCCAGTTTGCTGATATCCACCGTAACCGGCGCGCCGGCATTCTTGGCCCGGGCACTGGGCTGCCAGGATTTGACGAAGGGTACTGCAAGACCCACGACACCGACGGCACCGACAGCACTGGTGGTACCGATCAGGAACGTGCGGCGGCTGGTGTTTACGCCGTCTTTACTCATTGAGATTATCTCCCCTTGGATCCCACGCCCGGGGGTGATCCAGGCGGCTCGAGGACATCCTCGTGACAGGGTGGTCGGCGATGCATCCGGCTTCCGTGAAGGAGGCGTCAGCACCGGCCTTTTGAGGCGTCGCGAATGGTAAAGAAAAAGACCACACGTGACAACCGGGATTAGCGTGCATCAAAGCCTTTGATAGCACCGTGAAAAGTATCTGCTGAAAACAAAAAAGCCCGGATAAACCGGGCTTTTTCGGGTCGGGATAAAGCTCGTATCAGCGCTTGGAGAACTGCGGACGACGACGGGCTTTGTGCAGACCGATTTTCTTACGCTCGACTTCACGGGCATCACGGGTAACGAAGCCAGCCTTGCGCAGGGAAGAACGCAGGGTCTCGTCGTACTCCATCAGCGCACGGGTAATGCCGTGACGGATAGCACCGGCCTGGCCGGTGGTGCCGCCGCCCTTGACGGTGACGTTGATGTCGAAGCGATCACTCATCTCGATCAGCTGAAGCGGCTGACGAACCACCATGCGGGCGGTTTCGCGGCCGAAGTACTGATCCAGCGGACGGCCGTTGATGGTGATTGCACCACTGCCCGGACGGATGAAAACGCGGGCCGCAGAGGTTTTGCGACGACCGGTACCGTAGTTAGCTGCTGCAGTTGCCATGTGCTCTCAATCCTCAGATGTTCAGCGGCTGCGGCTGTTGCGCAGCATGCGGATGTTCAGTGCCAGCATAAACCTTCAGCTTGCGCAGCATGGCGCGGCCCAGCGGGTTACGCGGCATCATGCCCTTCACAGCCAGCTCGATGGCCATTTCCGGCTTGCGGTCAATCAGCTTTTCAAAAGTGATCGACTTCATGCCACCAATAAAGCCGGTGTGGTGGTAATACACCTTGTCACCTGCTTTCTTGCCGGTCACAGCGACCTTCTCGGCGTTAACGATAACGATGTAATCACCGGTATCAACATGCGGGGTGTATTCCGGCTTGTGCTTGCCGCGCAGGCGGGTAGCCACTTCGCTGGCCAGACGACCAAGGGTCTTGCCGGCTGCGTCTACCACAAACCAGTCGCGCTTGACGGTCTCTGAGGTCGCGTTGAAGGTCTTCATGGAATTCTTCCAAATCAAACAGTTACGGGGTAATCCGGCCACTCGGCGAGATTCCCGCCAGAGAAAGAGCGCGAAGTCTACCGAAACGCACAGGCCAAAACAAGCGATTTCCCGGCGTGACAGCACGGCCGCGGGGCCCGCGTCAGCCCGGTAAAAAGGCCTTGCGGGTATAGCCGCAATGGAACCCGAACGGCACATGGTTACGCAGTGGAATACGCGCTAGCGCAGGCAAACCCTCGGCCCGGGCATCCAGCAGCACTATCTCGCTAAGCTGGGTGGCGGCATCGTACACCACACAGCACAGATAGCCATCCCCCTCCCTGTCACCCTCGGGCACGAATACCGCCTCCGAGGTAAAGCGGCCGGGGCCGAAGTCATGCAGGGTGGTCCGGCCGGTTTCGGTATCAAGCCGCTGGATGGCGTTGAAGAAGCCGCTGGTGCCGTTATCGGCGATGGCCGCAGTGAACAGCCAGCGGGTTTTGCGGCCACTGAAGCGCAGGTCCCACTGCGGAAACTCGCCACTGCAGGCCAACGGCAGCGTGGCGGCATCGATCTGGCCGGTGTCCAGATTCAGGGTATAGCGCCACGGCCGGCCGCCCTGCTCATTCTCGGCATGGAAGATATCGCTGAGCACGGCATTGACGCTGAAATCCTCGAACCGCATCAGGTCGATCACCAGCTTGCTCTCCTCCTGCCAGGCATTGCCGAAATGGAACACCACGAACGGGTCAAGTGGAATACGCCGGACCAGCTTCAGCGTTGCCGCCTCCACCACCAACGCCTCCATGCCCCAGTCCGGGTTGTAGCGGACGCAATCATTGAACGCTTTCAGGCCGGACAAAAACGGCAGCGGGTTGCGGAACCCGACCGGATGAACGAAATAGACCAGGTAATCACCGGCAAAAGCGCAATCATGGACAAAGGCAGCGACCTTTACCGGAATACCGGTACGGGCCACCAGCTCGCCGTCCGGATTGATCCGGTAGATATTGATCTGCGGCCCTCGAGCGCCGACCCC
>JBFHPX010000267.1:0-3436 GCA_041592575.1 Alcanivoracaceae bacterium | reverse complement strand
GGTAAACATGAATACCTTGCGCCTTGAGGTTCGTCGCACCGGTGCCCAGGCTCTGATCACCCGCGACCGGATGCGCGTTGACGTTACCGCCGAGTTTTACGTGCGGGTCAAGCCGACGGTGGATGCGATTGCCAATGCGGCGCAGACCCTCGGCATGCGGACCATGAATCCGGAGCTGCTGAAGGATCTGGTCGAAGGCAAGTTCGTCGACGCCCTGCGCGCGGTGGCAGCGGAAATGGGAATGGAGGAGTTGCATGAAAAGCGTGTCGACTTTGTCCAGAAAGTGCAGACCGTGGTATCCGAGGATCTGCTCAAAAATGGTCTGGAGCTGGAATCAGTTTCGCTGACCGGTCTCGATCAGACCAGCTTTGAGCACTTCAACCCGCAAAACGCGTTTGATGCGGAAGGCTTGACCAAGCTGACCGAGGCTATTGAGGCGCGGCGGAAAAAACGTAATGACATTGAGCAGGACACCGCTGTTGCCGTGCGCCAGAAAAATCTTGAGGCGCAGCGTATTACCCTTGAGATCATGCGTGAGGAAGAGTACGCCAAGCTTCAGCAGGAGCGAGAGGTGGCGATTCGCCGTGCTGCTCAGGAAGCAGAGATTGCTCGCGAGCAGGCAGAGAATATGCGTAACGCGGAAGAGGCGCAGATTATCGCCAAGCGACAGGTTGATACTTCACGTATTGCAGCGGACCGGGCGGTGGAAGAGCAGCGCATTGAAATGGAGCGCGATGTAAAGGAGCGCGAGATTATCAAGCAGCGGGCGCTGGAAACTGCAGAAGTGGAACGGCGCAAGACCGTCGAGCTGGCTGAGCAGGACCGGGCTATTGCCATCGCTGAGCGCTCGAAGGCCCAATCTGAAGCTCAGGCTGAAGCCGACAGGGCGCGGGCTGCCGCCGTCAAAGAGGAGGAAGCGGTTGTCACCGTTCGGGAAACCGAACGCGCCGAGCGGGTCAAGAGTGTCGAACTGGTCGAGGCACGCAAGGTCGCCGAGCGAGATGCCATTTCGATTACCGTGGCTGCGGAGGCTGAAAAGCAAGCGGCAGAAGATCGCGCTGAGGCAGTCAAGACTGCCGCGCAGGCGGATTCGGATAAACACCGTATTGAAGCGGAAGGTCTGGCTCAGGCAGAAAAGCTGAAAGCCGAAGCAGCGGCCAAGCGTTATGAGGTGGATGCTGCTGGCAAGCGCGCTATCCATGATGCCGATAACCTGCTGTCGTCAGCGCAGATCGAGATGCAACTGCGCATGGCTCTGATCCGTCACTTGCCGGAAATTGTCCGTGAGAGCGTCAAGCCGATGGAGCGGATTGATGGTATCAAGATCTTCCAGGTCGAAGGTCTTAACGGTGCCAATGGCCGTGCCGGTGCCGAGGGTGATGCAGCCAGTGGTGGCGCCAACCTCGCCGATCAGGTGGTGAACAGTGCGCTGCGCTACCGGGCTCAGGGGCCGCTGCTGGATTCGCTGATGAATGAGATCGGCCTGAACGGCGGTGACATTAATGGATTGACGGCCAGCCTCAATCCGTCGGCACCGAAAACCAAGTAATTCTGATCTGCGCACGAGTAAAAAGGGCGGCCAATGGCCGCCCTTTTTACTGCATATCGTTCAGCGTGAAGTCAGGTCTCTGGCGATGGCGATGATCTGCATCTCATC
The DNA here is from genome assembly GCA_041592575.1 of Alcanivoracaceae bacterium. Classification (GTDB taxonomy): domain Bacteria; phylum Pseudomonadota; class Gammaproteobacteria; order Pseudomonadales; family Alcanivoracaceae; genus PGZG01. The sequence continues at coordinate 1,779 of JBFHPX010000267.1, read as the reverse complement.
AGTGCCTGCATAAATCTGCAGAATCTTGGCGTCACGCATCAGCTGCTCGACCCTGGACTCGCGCATGTAGCCGTAGCCGCCATGAATCTGTACCGCCTCGGTGGCTACTTGCATCGCGCTTTGCGCGGCATACAGTTTCATCGCCGATGCCTCAGCCAGCGTCATCTGCTTGCCGTGGGCCACCGACTCGATATAGCGGAATACCATGTTTTGCAGGTTCATCCGCACCACTTCCATATTGGCAAGCTTGAGCTGGATCAGCTGGTTATCACCAATCGGTCGGCCGAACTGGACGCGATCTTTCGCATACTGCACCGACAGCTCCATGGCGCGCTCGACCATGCCGAGCGCCATGGCCGCGACGCCGGCACGCTCCTGCATGAAGGTGCCCTTGGCGCCGGAGCGGCCATAGCTGTCTTCGCTGCCGCCGAGCAGACGTTCCGGGCCGCAACGCACATTGGACAGGAACAGTTCGCCGGTGGGCGAGGAGCCAATGCCCATTTTCTTGAATGGCTTCGACTGGGTCAGGCCTTCCATGCCGGCATCGAGAATGAACGAGACAATCTTGCGGTCCTGCGGGGCCACACCTTCGTCATCCAGTTTGCAGATCAGGATGATGGTGTCGGCATAGGGGCCGTTGGTGATCCAGGTTTTTGCGCCGTTGATAATGTAGCCGCCGTTGCCGTCACGCTTGGCCAGAGTCTTCATCTGGCCGAAGGCATCGGAGCCGGAGTTTGGTTCCGAGATTGCCCAGGCGCCGACTTTTTCCAGCGTCAGCAGCGGCAGCGCCCAGCGCTCCTTCTGCTCGGTGGTGCCCTTGCTCATGATGGCGCCACCACCGAGGCCCATGGACACGCCCATGGCAGTCACCAGACCCTGGGCATGTTTGCAGATCTCGATAATCGGGATCATGCGCATCGCCGCCTCTTCGCCAGCCATGGCGTTGTAGCCTTCTTTCTTCTTCTTTTCCTCGATCAGTTCGCCTGCTGCAATGGCCTTCTCGCGGGCGATCTGTTTGTCGAAGCTGGCCTTGGCCATCACGTCCATGCCGAAGGTTTTGATCAGCTTGCGCAGGATGTCGTAGGGCGGAGTGCCGTTGTACTCAATGTCATCCAGATGCGGCACGACTTCCTTTTCGACAAAGTCGCGCACCATTTTCTGGATCATCTGCTGGGATTCGGACCACTCGATCATGTTGCCTCCGGCTGTTCAAACGTACGTTTGATATGCCGGGGATGGAAGCATGCGCCGGAAGAGGGGGTCAATGACCGGGGGAGACGGCCCGGATTGACGGAATGTCACCGCCGGCATGACCGAACTGCACCTTCATGACAGTGCCGTCATGGCCGGCGCTGGCGGCGGCCAGAGAGATATCCTCCGCGCGCAGGCTCGGATGGCTGCCGTTAAGGAATTTTGTCGCCGCAGACGCCTTGAAGGTGCGACGGATGGCATCCTCCAGTGTGACGCCGTCACCGCCGAGCAGGCCGCGAAGATACTGGGCGCAGGCGACATCCTCATCGCCATCCGGGTGTGATGCCACCAGCAGGATGTCCTGATAATTCTGTTGCAGCAGCCAGCGGGCGGTGGCTTCTGCGTTGACCAGACCGGCGACCAGCACCGCCGCACTGTGTCGGGCCGCCAGCGTGGCAATCACGCCGTTGGTGGTGCGTTGCACCAGCGTTCGGTCGCGCACATCTGACTGACGGATTTCATCGGGAGAGTTGCCGAAATCAAACCCGTCTATTGGAAGCGCGTCTATCTCGCCGGCTAGCAACAGCG
>JBFHPX010000266.1:0-3474 GCA_041592575.1 Alcanivoracaceae bacterium | reverse complement strand
TCCCCAACCCGCTACAATGCCGCCCCTTCTGTGCCGGACCCCGGCGCGTCACTGATCTGCCGGATGTGCCCGATTCATGATTTCCACCGCTAATATCACCATGCAGTTTGGCCCCAAGCCGCTGTTCGAGAACGTTTCTGTCAAATTCGGCAAGGGCAACCGCTACGGTCTGATCGGTGCCAATGGCTGTGGCAAGTCCACCTTTATGAAAATCCTCGGCGGTGATCTGGTGCCGTCCAACGGCCAGGTAATGCTGGAGCCGGATACCCGTCTCGGCAAGCTGCGTCAGGATCAGTTCGCCTACGAGCAGGACAGCGTGATCGATACCGTGATCATGGGCCATGCCGAGCTGGCCCGGGTCAAGGCCGAGCGCGACCGGATCTATTCGCTGCCGGAAATGAGCGAAGAAGACGGCATGGCGGTGGCCGATCTGGAAATGGAATTTGCCGAGATGGATGGCTACACCGCCGAATCCCGTGCCGGTGATTTGCTGCTCGGCCTGGGGATTCCGGTGGAACAGCATTTTGGTCCGATGAGCGCCATCGCGCCGGGCTGGAAGTTGCGGGTGTTGCTGGCCCAGGCATTGTTTGCCGATCCGGATGTGCTGCTGCTGGACGAACCGACCAACCATCTGGACATCAACACCATCCGCTGGCTGGAAGATATTCTGAAAGCGCGTAACAGCACCATGATCATCATTTCCCACGACCGTCACTTTCTGAACAGTGTCTGCACCCACATGGCGGATCTGGATTACGGTGAGCTGCGGCTGTTCCCGGGTAACTATGATGAGTACATGACGGCAGCAACACAGGCGCGCGAGCGTCTGCTTTCTGATAACGCCAAGAAGAAAGCACAGATTGCCGAACTGCAGACCTTCGTCAGCCGCTTCTCGGCCAACGCCTCGAAGGCCAAGCAGGCCACCTCACGGGCGCGTCAGATCGACAAGATCGAACTGGCGGAAGTGAAGCCGTCAAGCCGGGTCAGTCCCTATATCAAGTTCGAGCAGTACAAGAAACTGCATCGTCAGGCGGTGACACTGGATCGCGTCAGCCATGGCTATGACAACGAAACGTTGTTCAGCAATGTGTCGATGCAGATCGAATCGGGCGAGAGGGTGGCAATTATCGGTCCGAACGGTATCGGTAAAACCACACTGCTGCGTTTGCTGGCCGGTGATCTGCAACCGAAAGGCGGTGATATCAAGTGGGCGGAAGCAGCTGAACTTGGCTACTTTGCCCAGGATCACAGCGCCGATTTTGAAGGCAACGAAAACCTGTTCGACTGGATGGCCCGCTGGACCAAGGGTGGCGAGCAGGTGGTGCGTGCAGCGCTGGGGCGGATGCTGTTTGGCGGGGATGACATCGGCAAAACCGTCAAGGTGTTGTCCGGTGGCGAGCAGGCGCGGATGTTGTTCGGCAAACTGACGCTAATCAACGCCAACGTGTTGTTACTCGATGAGCCGACCAACCATTTGGATATGGAATCCATCGAAGCGTTGAACCTGGCGCTGGAGCATTATCCTGGGACGCTGATCTTCGTCTCCCATGATCGCCAGTTCGTGTCGTCACTGGCGACCCGTATTATCGAGCTGAGCGCCAGTGGTGTCACCGATTACCACGGCAGCTACGAGGATTACCTGCGCTCCATCGGCGTGGTCTGATCCCTCAGTAGCCGCCGACCGGCGGCGAAAAGCGATCGCCGTTGATCAGCGGCTCCTACAATTGAATGCGCGGCGCTGCGATGATGTTTTCCAGCGTCGCGATGTTTTCGGCCAGTCGATGCATAGGTTTGCCCAGATCATTGGCCACCCAGCCGGCCAGTTCCAGTCCGTCGCGCTGTATGGCTTCCACCGTCAGCAGCGCATGGTTGATGCAGCCAAGCTTCATGCCGACCACCAGAATCACCGGCCACTTCATGATCTGCGGCAGTCTCGATAGCGGCTCGCGATTGTTTAGCGGTACCCGCCAGCCGCCGGCACCTTCCACCAGAATCAGATCCGCCTTATGGCTCATCAGGGTGCCACGCAGGTAGCCCGCCAGCCGTTCGGCGCTGAGTGCGCGTTGTTCGTCCTGAGCGGCAATATGCGGCGCAATTGCCGCCTTCAGTGCCACCGGATTGACCTGATCGTAGCTGAGCTTCACAGATGATGCGGCCATCAGCGCCAGTGCATCTTCGTTGCGCGGGCCGTCAGCAGTGTCTTCGCAGCCGGCAGCAATCGGTTTCAGGCCATAGCAGCTCAGGCCTTCACTTCTTGCGCGCTCAAGCAACCGGCAGCTGACCCAGGTTTTGCCAATTTCAGTATCAGTGCCAGTGACAAAAAAAGTGCCTCTCATGGGTTTCGTTCCTTACGCCGGCATCAGGCCGGGAACAAAAAAGTTGGCGGCCACGTAAGCGATGTAGCCGAGCAGCAGAAAGCCGCCTTCGACCCGGCTCAGGCGCCGGCCGGTGTAGAGGAATATCACCAGCAAGACAGCCGCTGCCAGCATTACCCACTGGTCAAACCAGACTATCCGATCGGCCAGTGGCAGCGGTTGCAGAATGGCGGAGACGCCGAGAATGCCCAGTGCGTTGAAAATATTGCTGCCGAGCACGTTGCCCACGGCGACGTCGGCATGCCGACGCAGCGCGGCCATGAGTGACACCGCCAGTTCCGGCAGGGATGTACCTACTGCTACCAGCGTCAGACCGATAAAGGCTTCTGACAGGCCGGCACTGGTGGCCAGATTGACGGCGCCGATCAGCAGAATGCGGGCGCCACCAATCAGCAGAATCAAACCGCCGAGTATGGACAGGCCGGTCATCAGTGCTGATTGCGGCAGGGCTTGCAGTTCATTGGCCTCGGCTTCGTGAACGGCGGCGGCCGGTAAAGGCTGGTTGCTTTCGGTGCGATACGCCCAGATAAGGTAAGCGGCGAGCGCAGTCAGAAGAACCGCAGCATCGATGCGATCGAGCGCACTGCCGGCGGCGAGCGCCATCAGAAGCAACGTGGCCGCTACCATGCTGCTGCCATCGCGGCGCAGCGCCAGTGGATGTACTGCCATTGGCGAGATGATCGCGCACAGGCCGAGAATCAGCAGGATATTGCCGATATTGCTGCCAACCACGTTGCCGACAGAAATATCCGGCTGGCCATTGATGGCGGCATCTACCGATACCACCAGTTCCGGCGCTGAAGTGCCAAAGCCGACAATAACCAGCCCGCTCAGTAGCGGTGATACGCCAAGCCGCTTTGCTGCAGACAGGGCGCCACGAATCAGCGCCTCGCCGCCGATAAAAAGCAGACCAATTCCTGCTGCGATATACAGGAAGTTCATCAACATAAATCGGCTCCTTCAGGTGGTTGTCTGGATATTAGTCGTCATCATCCTGCGGGTTCATTCGCGCCAGCCGGGCTTCCTCCTCAAGACGGGCATCTTCAATCTCGCGCAATACGCTGACCAGGTCCGCTTCATGCAGGTCTTCCTCGGCTTC
>JBFHPX010000265.1:0-3476 GCA_041592575.1 Alcanivoracaceae bacterium | reverse complement strand
CGGGACCGTCGGAGCCATGGGTGAGGCAAGCGTGTTGCGAAGCGCTGCTTCGCGCGCAGCCGAACGCCCGGCAGGGCCGGACCCCGAAGGGGGCGGAGACGAGCTACAGGGACGTACTCGTGCGTGTCCCGGCAAGCCCGGACAGAGACAAAGACCGGCGCGGCTCACTGCCACGCCTGTTCAAGACTCACAATGAAAATCAGAACGGCAATTCCCGCTCCGACAATTTACTCACCACCCCCGGCATAAACCGCTTCGCCAGATACATCCCCCAGGCCTCCGGCGACACCGGCTGTACCGCGACATTTTTCCGCACCGCCTCCAGCACCACCTCCGCCACCTGCTCCGCCGTGTAGTTACGCTTCTGGTAAAACTTCACCACCTTGGCATGACGCTCGGCATTATTCATGCTGCCTTCCATAATCGAATTGGCAACAATCGGCGTATTGATAATGCCCGGACAGATCGCCGTCACCCCGATGCCATGCTTGGCCATATCGCCGCGCAGCGATTCGGTAAAACCGCGCACCGCAAACTTGCTGGCCGCATAAATCGGCATATCCGGCGCAGCAATAAACGCTGCAGCCGAAGCAGTGTTGATCACATGACCACCCTGCCCGCGCGCCACCATCTTCGGCAAAAACGCATGGCAGCCGTACACCACACCCATCAGGTTGATATCCATCACCTTGCGCCAGGTCTCAAGCGTGGTGTCGAGAAAACGCCCGGCGCTGCCGATGCCGGCATTGTTCATCAGGATATCCAGCGCCTCGACCTCGGCATGCACCGCATCCGCCATCGCCTGTACCGAGGCAGGGTCCGCCACATTGCACTGCAGCGTCCGGACCGTTGCACCGCGCTCACGGGCAAGCCGGGCGGTTTCAGCATTACCGGTATCGCTGATATCGGATAACCACAGCCGCGCACCACGGGCGGCAAACGCCAGTGCCGTGGCACGACCAATACCACTACCGGCACCGGTAATCAGGACTTCTTTGTCTTTGAACTGTTTCATGAGTTGGCTCCGCCAGACAGACTGCGAGGGACTATGCCTGCCGGGCCGGCCAACGGACATGGCATTTCGTGCCAACAGAACACTGCGTCAGGAACGCAGTTACGGAATGCGCGTGGACTCCGCCTGCTTGTTCTGCCCGGCAGACTCGTCGACTGGCACAGCGGGTGCTTCGGCGGCCACTACCGGCGAGTCCACTGCCTCAGCTTCTGCAGTAGCCTCCGGGCGCCGGCTGCCGTCGGTTTCCTCGCGCATTTGCCGCCAGTGATTCAGCGCTCGCAGCCACTGCTCGGAAAAACGTCGCGACAAACTACACATCTGTAATGCGGTATCGAGGCTGGCGCGGCTGATCTTGCCACTCAGCGCCAGTTGCAGAAGCTTCAGTTTGACCTGCTCATAGGCCGGCGCCAGCACAATAAAATCCAGTGTCCCGCCGGTGCCGCCAAGCACGCCCTTCAGCTGCTCTCCAACGCTGTCAAACCAGCTCGACACCGGCTCGCGAACCTGCTCGAAATCCTCACTGCGGGTCAGTGCAGTCGCCAGCTCATCAAGACGCTGGACGGTTTCCTCGACATACATCAGGTTGTGCTGAATACGCCAGCCACGGGAAAACAGACCTGCCACTTCCGTGCTGATCGGATAGCGCGTCGCATCAACAAAGAAGTCACTGATCGCGGCCAGATGACGATGGCGCTGCTGGATCTGCAGGCGGCGTTGTCCATCCGGCTGTGGCAGCCCCTGTACCGTGGTCGCTGCCTCGACAATCAGCGGTTCGAGCTCTCGCACCAGCGCAACCGCTGCGGCATCCGGCAACGACGCCACGTTACGGTCGAGAAAGCGCAACCGGGTCGGCTCGGCCTCATGCTCGACAAAGCGCCCCAACAGCCAGCGGCTCATATACGGCTCCACCGGCCACATCACCAGCACACCGAGCAAGTTGAACAGGGTGTGGAACAACGCCAGCAAGGTGGTCCAGTCGCCGGCATGGCCGGCATCCTCTCCAATCAGCATCACCAGCTTCAGCAGCGGCGTCAGTAACGCCAGCGCGACGATGGCGGTAACCACGTTGAACAGCACATGGGCAATGGCAAGCCGTTTGGCATGACTGGTGGCACCAATGGTGGCAAGCAGCGCCGATGAGGTGGTGCCGACGTTGGCACCAATCACCACTGCGGCGGCATCGGCAAAGCCCACCAGTCCGGCCGCCACTGCACTCAACACCACCGCAATCGCAGCGCTGGAAGACTACATCAATGCCGTCAGCACCATGCCCAGCAACACCATCCACGGCAAACCAAAGCGGGCATCGTGCAGGTCAATCTGCTCGCCAAGCGAACCGAAACCGGACGCCAGCACCTGAATACCCATAAACAGAATGCCGAAGCCGGCCAGCGCCATGCCCAGCGAGCGATATCGCTCCACCGGCGCAAACACCCGCAGCAACGCACCGATACCAATGATCGGCAACGCCAGTGCATCGACCTTGAACTTGAAACCGATCAGGGCAACGATCCAGGCCGTCAGCGTGGTGCCGAGATTGCTGCCGAAAATCACCCAGACGCCGCGCTGGAATGTCATCAAACCGGCATTGACGAAACCGATGGCAGCCACCGTGACCGCGCTGGAGGATTGCAGCAAAGCGGTCAGGAAAGTGCCCGACAACAACCCGCGCAATCGGCTTGAGGTCCAGCGACCGAGCAACTGCTCCAGCGACGGCCCCGCCGCCAGCCTCAGTCCCTCGGTAATCAACCACATGCCGAGCAGGAACAAACCAATCCCGCCCAGCCCGGTGGAAAGATATGCCATCTTCCCTGCTCCCGATCAGCCGCAGCCGATCAAACGTCAGAATTCGAAGGGCGACTCCGGTTCGGCAATCGATACCTGATGCCCTTCAATTGTGAGTTCGTGCGCTAACGCCTTGAGCGCCTCACTTTCACCATGGACCAGACGAAACGCCGGCTGGCCGCCGATGGCACGGGCCCAGGCCAGCAGGCCGTCACGACCGGCATGCGCCGAAAAACCGCCCAGAGTATGAATCTTTGCCCGCACCGCATAACGCTGCCCGAACATGCGCACCCAGGGCGCACCATCCACCAGCTGCCGCCCCAGCGTGCCGCGGGCCTGAAATCCGGCAAACACCACATGGGTATTTTCCTGCCAGAGCCGGTGCTTGAAGTGATGGCGAATGCGGCCGCCGTTACACATGCCGCTACCGGCGATGATGATGGCACCGCTGTTGACCTCATTGATCGCCATCGATTCCTCCACGCCGGTGGTGAGATGCAGGTTTTTCAACAGCGGCATCTCGTTGCCATCGCGTCGCAGCTGTGTCGCCTCTTCGTCGTACAGGTGCGGGTAATCCCAGTAGACCTTGCTGGCCTTGATCGCCATCGGGCTGTCAAGATACACCTGCCAGCGATCCAGTTCCCATTCATCATAATATTTGCCGAGAAAATACAGGATT
>JBFHPX010000264.1:0-3477 GCA_041592575.1 Alcanivoracaceae bacterium | reverse complement strand
GCCGTTGGCTTTGAAAAGATGGAGCGCGGCGCTCTGGGTTCCAAGTTTAACGACCGGGAAAACCCGATGGGCCAGCATGCCCAGCTGATGATCACCGAACAGGGCTTTACCCAGGCGCCGCCGGCAGCGCAGATGTTCGGTGGTGCGGGGCGCGAGTATCGCTGGCAGCACGGCACCAAACGGGAAACCTTCGGCAAGATTGCCGAGAAGGCGCGCAAGCATGCCAGCAATAATCCCTACGCGCTGTTCAATCAGGTGCTGTCACTGGAAGAGATTATGGCTTCCGATGAAGTGTTCGATCCGCTGACCCGTTTCCAGTGCTGCCCGCCGACCTGCGGCGCCGGTGCCGCGATTCTCTGTTCGGACGAGTTCGCGAAGAAACACGGCATCAGCAAGCCGGTGTATATCGCCGCCCAGGCCATGACCACCGACTTCGCCAGCAGCTTCGAAGAAAAGTCGATGATCAAGATGGTTGGTTATGACATGACCAAGGTGGCAGCCAAGAAGGTCTATGAGCAAGCCGGCATCGGCGCCGAGGACGTGGATGTGGTGGAGTTGCATGACTGCTTCACCGCCAACGAGCTGCTCACCTATGAAGGCCTTGGTCTGTGCCCGGAGGGCGGCGCCGAGAAATTTATCTGGGATGCGGATAACACCTACGGCGGCAAGGTGGTCACCAATCCGTCCGGGGGCCTGCTGTCGAAGGGCCATCCGCTGGGCGCTACCGGTCTGGCCCAGTGCACCGAGCTGGTCTGGCAGTTACGTGGTCAGGCAGAAAAACGTCAGGTCGAGAATGCGCGGGTCGCCCTGCAGCATAATCTGGGTCTGGGCGGCGCCTGCGTGGTAACCCTGTACCGTCGTGACTGATCCGCAGCGATGATGTTCAGACAATACCGGTTCCGGTATTGTCTGGCGTCATGCCGGTCAGGGCGTCTATCGCATATCTATAACAACAGTCGGGGGCAACATGAAGGTATTCAAGGGCAAGACTGCAGTGATCACTGGTGCGGCCTCCGGTATGGGCAGGGCGCTGACGTTGAAGCTGCTGTCGCTCGGCGCTCACGTGGTGGCCACCGACGTCAATGCTGACGGCCTCAAGGCGCTGGCTGCCGGGCATAGCGGTGCCGGCAAGTTGACCACGCAGCAACTGGATGTCACCAACCGGACTGCCTTTACCGCACTGATTCAGGATGTCGCGGCACAGGGATCACTCGATTACCTGTTCAACAATGCCGGGATCGCCATCACTGGCGAGCTGAAAGATAACGTCGAATCCGATTGGCAACGCACCATCGATATCAACCAGATGGGTGTGCTGTACGGCACACTCGCAGCGTATGAAGTGATGCGAGCACAGGGCCATGGCCATATCGTCAATACCGCCTCGATTGCCGGTCTGATGCCGGCGCCGATGCTGGCGCTGTATGCCATGACCAAACATGCGGTGGTGGGCCTGAGCCTTTCGCTGCGAGAGGAGGCAAAGGTGTATGGCGTTCGGGTCAGCGCAGTCTGTCCTGGTATTGTCGAAACCAATATTGTCGGCATCGACCAGATGCAGAAATTGAAACTCGGTAACGACAGTCCGTTTGATTTTATCCGCAGTAAAACCCCGGTCAGACCGATTCGGCCGGAACAGGCTGCCGAGGCCATTCTCGCCGGCGTGGCAAAAAACCTGCCGGAAATTATTTTCCCGTTGCACGGCAAGCTGGCGGTGTCGACATTCCATAATGCCCGACGCATCTGGGAGCTGGCAGTGGCGCCGGGCCTGAAAGTCATGCGCGGGCAGTAATCTGTTATGACCTGTTCAGATCAGCCTTGGTGGCTGACGCTGCCGGTGGACTATCACCGGCGGCCAGTTGAAACCCCGCTTGATCGTCAACACCGTTTCAAGGTCGGCGTTTCGGCGGCAATGGATCATGTTCTCAAGAATGGTCTGGCCACTGCGGTGCTGGCGGCCATGGCCAACAATTTGCGTAAGCATCCGTTGGCTCAACAGATCGACGAGCTGCAGTTTTACCGCGACCTGGCTGATCGTGGCGATCCGGCACAGGTTTTTATGCCGCCGACCGACCAGATGCCGATGCGTATCAGTCGGCCCAAAAAACCTGTGCCTGGCATCGACAGTCGCACCTTACGCTTTCAGAGCACCTTCGAAGCGCTCAACCCGGCACTGCGCGATCGCTTCGCCAGTCATCGCAACAATCAGGTGGCGGAAGCGCGCCACTGGACTCATCCCGGCGGCCCGAGACCAACGCTGATTTTCCTGCATGGCTATTCGCTTGATGCCTACTGGATCAACAGCGCCATGTTTTCGCTGCGCTGGTTCTACGACCAGGGCTGGGATGTCCTGCTGTATACCTTGCCATTTCATGGCAGCCGGCGGCAGCGGTTTGATCCGTTCAGCGGCTTTGGCTACTTTGGCCACGGCTTCGCCGAAACCAATGAAACCATGCTGCAGGCAATCCATGAGGTGCGTACTTTCATGCGTTACTTGCGTGAGATTGGTGTGCCGAGTATCGGTATCAGCGGGCTCAGCCTTGGTGGCTACCTGTCGGCCTTGATGGCGGCGGTGGAGAAAGACCTGGCGTTCGTGATGCCGAACGCGGCGGTGGTGTCGCCCACAGATATGCTGATGGAGTGGGCGCCATTGCGAGAAGCGTTCCAGCGTGTTTTACCCCAGGCCGGTCTGGACCTCACCGATATCCGTCATGCCACCGCGATTCACTGCCCGCTGACCTGGAAGCCTCTGGTGCCAGCAGAAAGATTGCTGATCATTGCCGGCGCCGGAGATCGTTTTACCGCGCCGCGCTATCAGAATCTGCTCCATGAACACTGGCCCGGCAGCCAACTGCACTGGTTCCCGGGCAATCACGTTATGCACCTGCAGCAAAGAGAATACCTGCGGTTGATGCGTACACTGATGCGTCAATCCCTGAGCACGGAGCCGGACGATGACAAGCACAGACTCGACCCCGCTGGATAAGCCGGTCAGGCCGACCGGCACCATTCCCAATATTGGCGACTGGCGCTTTAACCGCTATCTGACCATGCAGCTACTGCCCCTGTTCTATGTGTTGCTGTTATTGGGCGCACTGGTAGTAATTTTCAGTATCGTCGTTGCCTGCTTCTACTTTTCGCTGATGCTTGGCTTGATTGCCGCGCTGGCATCGCCGATTGTCTTTCTGGTGACGTTCGCAGTGATCCGCGCAGCGCTGGAGTACCTGATCATGGCGCACCGAATCATGCGTATTATTGAGCGCATGGACGCTCTGCCGGGGCAGGTCAGTGACTTGAGCGTACGGGTCGACGGCATCACCAATCATGTCGATCAGCTGATCAACCATGTTGATGATATTCATGGGACGTTGATGGAAGTGCGGCCGATTCTGAGATCCGCCGGGTTGGTCAGCAGGCTGTTCGGGCGAAGATAATTTGAGGATGTTGATCAAGGCGCGATGCGAGGCCTGCTACCGTGCT
>JBFHPX010000263.1:0-3485 GCA_041592575.1 Alcanivoracaceae bacterium | reverse complement strand
GTAGCTCATCTCCGCCATCCATGGCTCCGATGGTCCCGGGAGGGAGGCACGCCTGCTCAGGCCTCGCTTCCTGCTGCTTCCGAAGTCCCCGCGCAGCAGGATTAACGACCAAAGAACGTCAATCAGGCAGTCTTGTCATACAGCGGCCGCGACAGCTCCGCCCAGTCAATCTCACCGTCATTCAGCAGATTCTCGAACTGCAGGATCCCCAGCGACTCAAACTTCGGCCGCACCGCATCGGTCAGCAAACCGATCCGCTTCAGGTTCGGAATCACCCGGGTAAACAGCAGATTGCGGAACTGCTGCATCAGATAGGACTCCAGCACCCGTTCCCGGGCCGCCGGCACATCCCAGCCGAAATGTTCGAACACCTCGGTGCTGATCAACCGCTCGCGCATCACCACGCAGGCCTCATAGGCAAATTGCGCCCGATCCTCCTTCTCTTGCTGTGACAGAGTCTGGACGAAGTCCTCCAGATAATTCACCCCGAAGGTTACGTGGCGGGCCTCATCGCGAACCACCAACGTGATGATGTCGCGCAGCAGTGGGTCCTGCGCCGTCAGCTTCAGGGTATTGAAGGCAGCCAGAGCAAGCCCTTCGATAATGATCTGCATGCCAATAAACTTCAGATCCCAGCGCGGATCAGACAGGATCTTGTCGAGCAGCACTTTCAGGTTCGGGTTGACCGGGTAAAGGATGCCGATCTTTTCCTGCAGGTACTTGGTAAAAACTTCAACATGACGCGCCTCATCAAAAGTCTGCGAGGCAGCATACAGTTTGGCGTCAAAGGTCGGCGCGCAACTGGCCAGCTGCGACGCCACCAGCAAGGCGCCCTGCTCACCGTGAACAAACTGGGCCAGCATCCAGGCCAGATTGTGCCAGCCAAAACGCAGCTTCTCGTCGTCGGACATGGACTCGAACGGCTCCCAGCCAACGAACGGATTCATGTTCTGGTCGAGCGGGATCTGGTCATGCGGGAAGGTGCGGTTCCAGTCGATATCCATTTCCGCATTCCAGTTCAGCTCCTTGCCGAGCCGGTACAGCTTGCGGATGCGACCATCGGCGCTGGAGTAATCCCAGTTGTAGTGACCGGTCAGCGGAGTCTGGAAAATTTCCACCACGTCTTCGACATGCTCGGTGGTGAGGCGGGACTCAAGGTCATCGTGGCCGGGACCGTGCCAGCTTTTGTATACCGTTACGTCGGTCGGCGGATGGCTCACCTTGCGGATATTCATAGCGCACCTCTTGTTGTTCTGGGGTGGTATTCCGAAAACTGCTATATGACTACCCGACCGACAGTAAGCCGGAAGCAACAGACCGGCAATGTCGCTCAATGACAATTCTGCTGCCGCCTGTCGCCTTTTCACAATCAGCTAAAGAATCGTATGATAATTGTTTTACTTAACAGTTGCTTACAAGATATTTATAAAGTAATTTCGGAAGCTAGTTATAACCCTTACAGCCAGAAACAAAAACGCTGCAGATGTATGTCAGCGGCTGGCCGGCATGGCAATGTGCTCTACCATGGCGGCAATGGAGGGACCGATGACTGACCGGCAAGCACCGATTTCACTGACCGTCGAAATGCTGTCCGACAAGGCAACCGCCAACGCGGATCAGGTGCTGGACGCTGCCCTCGCCCTGTTCATTGAGTGCGGGCTGCGCCGCACCACCATGGATGATGTGGCCCGCCAGGCAGGCATCGGCCGGGCCACCCTGTACCGTCGCTTTGGCGACAAGGATCAACTGGTGCAGGCGGTTATCCTGCGAGAGTGCCAGCGGCAGCTGGCGCTGATCGAGCAACATTTGCGAGGTATCGAATCGGCCGTGGATGCCTTGCTCGAGGCCTTTGTCCTTGCCGTCACCCGAGCCCGGGATCATCCGCTGTTGACCCGATTGCTGCGCTCAGAGCCTGACACCATCCTGCCCTACCTCACCACCGAGCTACCCGAGGTCACCAGCTTTTCCCGGCTGTATCTGGCAGGTCAGATCAGCAAGCTGCAGAAAAACGGACTGGTTGCGGCGAAGCCGGCCGAGCAGATGGCGGAGTTGCTGCTGCGTCTGGTCCAGTCGCGGGTGCTGAGCCCGGCCGGCGTCGTCGATCCGGCCGACGAGCACAGCGTTCGCGGCTTTGCCAATCTGTTCCTGCGGCCGCTGCTCACGCCGGAGCAGGCTTAGCTTGTCGGCCGCCGAGGGTTATCACCCCCGCTAGGATGACGAGCTCTCGTCCGAGAGCAGGAAATGCGCCCGGGCAATGGCAATCGGTTCATCGCGACGGGTTTGCCAGGCTTCGATATTAACGTTACCGACCCGTCGCCCCAGTCGCGTAACCCGGCACTCGGCAAAGGTGTCCCTGAACAGTCCCGCGCGCAGATAGTCGATGGTGAAATCGATGGTTTTCGGCAGTTTCGGCTCGCCCATTTCCAGCAGCAGGAAAATCAGCGCCGCCTGCTCCATAAAGCCGGCCACGGCACCACCGTGCAGTGCCGGCAAGGTCGGATTGCCGAGGTTGGTATCAGCTTTCGGCAGCACGAAGGTCAACTCCTCACCGCGCGCTTCAATACGGATGCCGAGAAACTGCGCATAGGGCACCCGCTCCACCAGCGCCTGATACGGTTGCTCGCCGCTGCGACAGGCCGCGATAAGGGTTTTCAACGGATCGCTCATGCCTTCGACTTCCTGAAATAGTTTTCCGACGGGATTTTCATCCGCATATAAGTGGCAAGTCCGGTGGCCACCGGCTCGTCTTCCTGGCCTTCCTCGAAGGCGCTCAGGCGGACAAAGGCAACGTGCTCACTGAGCCGATAGCACTCGGCAACACCGACCACGGTATTGCCCTTCACCGGCGCTCGCAGATGATCAAGGCGGAAATCAATGGTCGGGGTGATCTCGAATTCGGGATAGACCCGGGCGGCCACGGCCAGGCCTCCGACCTGATCCAGAAAGGCAAACACGGCACCGCCATGGAGGATGCCGGTATCCGGGTTGCCCACCAGCTTTTCCTGCCAGGGCATCACTGCACGGACGCGCTGCTCGCTGGCGTCGGTGACGTCAATGCCGAGCTCCACCGAATGGCGGACCGAGGTGACAAAGCGCCGGCATATGTCCAGCCGGGTGTATTTCGGGGTAGATTCTGAGGTCACAGCGGTCAATGCCCTTGGTGAAACAGTGGCGCAAGATTAGCAGCCCTGACCTCCCGGCGATAACCCCGCCTGCGCAGCAGTAAGGAATACCATGGCCATCAATCCGGTAAACATGCTGAAAAGCGGCTTTCAGGCTGTCTCCCACGCGGTCGAGCGGCGGCGTCACCCGCAGCGCTTTATCCTCAACGACAAAACACCGTGGGTGGAAATCTGGCGTGACGGCATCATGGCGGTGCGGCAGTACTCGCTACCGCCCATGGACCGCATCAACATTGATGGCCAGCCGCTGCCGGTCAGCCGTGACAAGAAACGTTTGCCGATTCTGCTGGTGCCGGCACTCGG
>JBFHPX010000262.1:0-3499 GCA_041592575.1 Alcanivoracaceae bacterium | reverse complement strand
TACGGCGCCCTGCAGGGCCTGATCCTGATGTGTTCAAGCCTGGTCGAAGGCTATGCCCACAACAAGCCGTCGCAGGTGCTGGTGGCGACAGGCCGGCTGCAGAAAGACGTGTCCCGGCGGATCTATGAAACCGGCCAGATGCTGCACAACATGGTCGGTCCGGATGGCCTGCGGCCGGGCGGGGTGGGCCACCGTACCCTGATGGAGGTGCGTCTGCTGCACTCCGCTGTCCGCCAGTTTCTGAAAAAGAATCCGCGCTTTGATGTCGCTGCTTATGACCAGCCGATCAATCAGGAAGACATGGCCGGGACCATTCTCGAGTTTGATTTCATGGTGGTGCGGGGCATGAGGCGGCTCGGTTTGCAGATCAGTCGTGCCGATCATGAGTCACTGCATTACATGTGGCGCTATGCCGGATTTGTGCTCGGGGTCCACGAAGACCTGCTGACTGCAACCATAGAAGAGCAGGAGGTGCTGGCGCTGCAACTGACCACTCATCTATATCAGCCGACAAGGGACTCAGAGGCGCTTGCCAAGGCGCTGCTCAGGGATATGTCGGCGCGACCACCTTTTATGCTTTCCTACGAGCAGCTGCTGGCTTTTAGTCGCTACCTGATCGGTGACAAGGTGGCCAATGACCTGAATATCCATAGCAGTGTGTCCGCGGCTGCCGTGGTACGTATGGTGCGGGCGGCGCTGGCGCTGGGCAGCGTCGGCCAGCAGTTCCTGCCAGACTTTGTTCTGCGCAGGATTGAAGCCTGGAATCATGATCTGGGCAGAAGGACGCTGCAGCAGGGTCTCGGGCAAAACCCTGCGTCGTGGGGTTTCAAGGCGATCGCCTGATCAGGTCTCACCGGCAGCCGGTCAGGCTGCCGGGTCCAGCGCGACCATCTTGCTGCGTTCGGTGAGAATAATCAGGTCAACCAGAATCCGGCCGGTTTCAGTCAGCCAGGCGTCGTCTTTCTGATTCTGCTCTTCGCCTGCCTGCAACGCTGTAATCCGTTCCTCCTCCTGCTGAATCAGACTGCGAACATCCTTCAGTGCTTCCTGATTCCGTGAACGACGGACACGATTCTCGATGGCCAGCCGCTTTTCGTCGATGCGTTTCTGGTGATCCCTGCGTGCCGACTCGTTAAGCGGCAGTTCCTTGTCAGCACGGATCTGATCCAGCAGGCCGAGCTGCTCACGGATATAGGCAAACTCCGGGTCGCGGGCGATGCGTTTTTCCATTTTTCTGCGCAACGGCTCCAGTAACGGTGTCAGGTCGGCGCTCGGTGAATAACTGGCCGCACGGATCTGGTCCCAGGGCAGGGCGTTAGGCAGGGCACTTTCCCCGGTTTCCGCTTTGTCGACGACAAAGGGCAGCGTCAAATCGGGCAGCACCCCGCGATGCTGGTTGCTGCCACCGGATACCCGATAAAACTTCGCCTGTGTCATCTTCAACTGGCCATGATTCAGCGGAATCAGTGTCTGCACCGTGCCTTTGCCGAAGGTTTCATCGCCAATGATCAGTGCGCGGCCGTAATCCTGCATGGCGCCGGCGAAAATCTCCGAAGCCGAAGCGCTGTGACGGTTTACCAGCACCGCCATCGGGCCGCTGTAAAGCTGCCCCGGGTACTGATCCGGCTCTGCCGATACCCGGCCGCGAGCATCGCGAACCTGTACCGTTGGCCCCCGGTCAATGAACAGGGAGACAAGCTGGGTCGCCTCAGGCAAGGCTCCGCCACCGTTGTCGCGCAGGTCGATAACCAGACCATCAACACCGTCACGTTTCAGGTTCATGATCAAGCGGGCGACATCACGGGTGGTGCTGGTGTAGTCGGCATCGCCACGATGCATGGCCTCGAAGTCGAGATAAAAAGTCGGAATGTCGATCACGCCGATTCTGGCGGTATGGTCGCCGGCTGGAATTTCCATCACCCGGCTTTTTGCCGCCTGGTCTTCGAGAACGACCTTGTTGCGGACGATCGAAATCATTCTGGTGTTGTGCTCGCTCGGGCTGCTGGCAGGAATGACCTCCAGTCGCACGCTGGTTCCCTTCGGGCCGCGAATCAGATTCACCACCTCATCAAGGCGCCAGCCGATCACGTTGACCACCTCCTGATCGCCCTGAGCCACGCCGACAATCCGATCCGATGCTTTAAGTACGCCACCTTTTGCTGCGGGGCCGCCCGGCACCAGCCTGACCACCTTGGTGAATTCATCTTCCGCCTGCAGCACAGCGCCAATGCCTTCCAGCGAGCGACTCATGCTGATGGTGAAGTTCTCCGAGTTATGCGGGGTATGGTAGTTGGTATGCGGGTCATAGCTCATGGTCAGCGCATTGATGTAGATCTGGAACACATCTTCCGGCGTGCTTTGCTGCAGCCGTTTAAGCTGCCCCGCATAGCGGCGCTGCAGCCGGTCGCCAATTTCGTCCTCGGCATCACCATTCAGGCGCATGGTCAGCACGGCATCCTTGAGACGCTTCAGCCACAGATTTTTCTTTTCCGCATCGTCTTTGGGCCATTCGGCTTTACTGCGATCGACCAGAACGGTTTCAGGGCTGTCGAGGTCCAGCGAGTCTATGCCCTGTTCGAGCACGGATAGCAGATAGCCGATACTTTCTTCGACTCTCTGCTGATAGCGGTTGTAAATAGCGTAGCCGGCGCTCAGCTCACCATCCTGAAGCTGGTCATCGAGCTTGTCGCGATACACCTGAAACTCAGCGATATCCGCCTGAATGAAATACAGGTGGTTGGGATCAAGATCGCGCAGGTAACTGTTCAATAGTTGCTCGGACAGCTGATCATCCAGCCGCCGGTTGTGGTAGTGACGATCCAGCCGGGAGAGGATTTCCTGGGCGGTGCGGCCATGCACCGGCTCCGGTTGCAGGCCCTGTTGCTCGTCCGCGACCGGCGACGTGGCAAACGACATCGCACCAAGCGCAATGCCCGCCGAGAACGTCAATCCAAGCAAGATTCGATGACTGAGAGACAGTTTGCGCATCACCATTCCATATAAACTCATATATTTCGCTACCGCACATTCAAACAGGCTGCATCGTCGCTGCCACCGGAGCGTACCGGTTCCAGTATAACCAAGCCGGCCCGGATTGCATGCAACTGCTGCTTGACGCCATTCGGCAATGAATGCAGCCTGCCGCCTGTGACAGCCTGATGGGGCAACAATTCAATGAACGGTCTGTTTGCCGGTGCCCTGTTACTGGCAGTGGCGCTGGCGCTGGCCCAGCTATTGGGCGGTCGGGCCGAGGTGGCCCCGGCGGTGGTGCAGGGGATGTTCAACGGGGCCAATCTGGCCGTCGAGGTCTGTCTCGGCCTGGTTGGCGTGCTGACCCTGTGGAGCGGGCTGTTCCGTCTGGCGGAGCGCAGCCGCCTTGCCGAACGTCTGGCATTGGCCGTGGCACCGGTGCTGGGCCGACTGATGCCGTCCGTCGGCCGCCACCCGGAAGCCCTTGGTCCGGTCACCCTGAACCTGTCTGCGAATATGCTCGGGCTCG
>JBFHPX010000261.1:0-3519 GCA_041592575.1 Alcanivoracaceae bacterium | reverse complement strand
TGAACGCGACCTGCTCAAGTACAAGGTTGATGGGCGTCACCACCAGCGTCGCCGGCTCGGCAAGCGTCTCGTCGATTACCGTCACACCGGCGTCGGCAAACTCAAGACGGGCGAGCAGAACCTGCCACGGCTGGCCGGCCGTTTCGGTATCTTCCCCAGCTGCACTGTCCCCGGCATCAACCTGCTCCGGCGCACCATCTTGCTCTGCGGAAATCGGTAATGGCTGTTCCTGCCCGGTCGCCACCGGCGCAAACAGCTGCTGCAGATGCAGACCGTCATTGCGCAGACGGACGTCCACCTCCAGACCTCTTAGCAGCAATCGCTCGATGCCAACCTGCCGGGCGATACTATCGATCTCGACACCACTGAGCTCCAGCAGCGGCAGGCTCAGCACCGCCTGCTCCAGCTGCGGATCACGGATCTCCAGGTTGGTCAGCGTAATACCGCCATCACTCAGTCGCAGGCGACCATCAGGACTGGCCTCGAAGCGGTAATCCGAGGCAATGTCCAGCGTCGCCGACGGCACCCGGAAGGCGACTTGATGCTGCAGGAATCCAGCAAATGGCGACAGGTCAACGCCACTCAAGGACAGCCGGCCTGCCGTAATCACCGGATCAAACGCCACCGACCCGGCCCAGTCGAAACGACCACCAGACGGGCCGGTGACGGCAAATTCAAACGCATTATTTCCATCCCCGTCGGCGCGGGTAGAAAAATCCAGAATCTGGAAACTGACCGGCGCCAGCACCAGCTCATCCGGCTGTTCACGGGCCTCGTCACGAAAGCGGAAATCACCCTGCACCACCAGCAACTCACGAAGCGAAATACGCGGCAACGGTGTTGGCACAGCATCTTCCTCAGCGGCTTCTGTCTCCTCCGCAGCGGCGAGCCTGGCAACGATGTCATCAAAGTTGAAGCTGTCCTCAGCGGTCCGGACAATCCGGCCGGTCGGTGCAAACAGGGAAATCCGGTCGAAGTGCCAGCTCCAGCGCAGCAGCGACGATAACTGGAAGTTGGCGTAGAACTCGTCAAAGCCGAACAGGGTGCCGTTATCCGCATCCTTGAGTGCAAAACCCTGAACACTCAGTGACAACGCCAGCGGGTTGAACACCACCTCTTCCAGCTCCACCTGCCGGCCAGTCAGCTCGGACACCGTGCTCACCAGCGTGCTGCGCAGCCACGGCGACAGCAGGAAATAGCCCAGTAAGGCATAAAGCAGCCATACCGCAGCCAGCACAAGCACGATCCGTTGCCGGCGGCCGGCTTGCTGCCAGCGGGTCCTGATATCCATGTGTGCTCCACTGCCGTATTTCCGAGTATGGGTAGTATGGGCGGCACAGCAGGCGAGGGAAAGTGAGCCGGATCATCCCGGCGCGCTCTGCCAGAGCAGGTGCGGCGCGCCTTCGGGCTGTTATACTCCAGCCACCACAACGATAAAGGGAGATCACCATGCGTCATTACCTTATTGCTCTGGGCCTGCTCGGCTGCACTCAGATCGGCCATGCCGAGCCGGATCCATTTGTCTCTTTGGGGCTGTTTTTTACCCCTGTAAATGAACTGGATGTTGATACCGGTTTGGGTAGCGCATCTCCCGATGGCACTGGCTTTGGTGTTCGCGCTGAAGTGGGCGGCGCATTGCACGTTTATGGCGAATACATGGATGCCAGCCTCGAAGAGAATGGCGTCGATGTTGACGTCACCGACACCCGTCTGGGCCTCAGCTATCGTAGCCATTTCCAGAACGGCTATCTTCAGGCCTCTGCCGAGTATGTTCGTCTGGAGCTTGATGTAGCAGGAAGCAGCGACAGCGACACGGGCTCCGGCGTCCACATCGGTGGGGGATTTAACGCCAGCGAGACCGTGACCCTTTTCGGGCGGGTCGGCATTATCTCTCTTGATGAAACCGACGGCTCGGAGTTCCGTCTTGGCGCCAATGCCAAACTTAACGAAAACACCGGACTGTACCTGCAGTATCGCAGCCTGATGCTGAGCGAGGCCGGCGACGATCTTGACGCCAATGATTTGCGCCTTGGCCTGAACTTCAGCTTCTGATCACTAACCGCGAAACTCGCCATTGGTCTGAATGCATTGCATGACATGACCAATGGCGCCTTCGCTGTCGTACAGGCGAGTGTGCACCACACCGCAACCCTGTGCTGACAACTGCGCATCAGAACTGAAACAAATCCATTCGGAAACCGGATAGCGGAACAGCGACAGACTGATATCCGCGTTGATACAGCCGACGCCATTGCCCAGATTCAACTGCCCGGTACCGTTGCCGAGATCCGCTGCCATGCACACCCGTGTCAGGGGCGTTAGCGGTACACCGGCAACGATTTCCACCGGCACCCGAATCCAGCAGGTTGCCGCACCGCGTTCATCCCACGGTGTCACCTCGCGAACCTGAACACGGGTGTGGAACCCCGGCGGAATCGGCAGCCCCTTGCCATCAAGAAACGCCTGAATATCAAATCCCGGCAAGCCGTCCGGCCCTGGTGGTGGCAACAAAGGCCGCGGCGCGTAATCCGGCAGCGTCACCTTGCCAAGCTTCTGCATCAGGGCTTCGGCACGGGCAACAACCCTGCCGTCCGCCTCAATCTCGACCTGCAGCACCCGCAGCCGGCCGCCCTCTCGCAGCCACTGGCAACGTACCAGCAGCGGCTGCATCGGCACCGGCCGGAGCAGGTTCATGGTCAGCCGATTAACGATAAAGTCCGGCCAATGCGCCGCCTGCTCATCGACTACCAGACCGAACAGCGCTGACACCGCACCGCCATGCAGCAGGGCCGGGTGCCAGGGGCTGCCGGCCACCGGCGTCGGGCTGAAAACGTCGTTACGGCGCTGGTACAGGCATTCGGTCATGGCGGGCTCCAGATCAAGGCCGCGCATTCTAGCAACCCGGCCGCCGTGGCCCCATGACCGATTGGCCCTGGGGCCTGTTCATCGCGGACATCTGCGCTTTTCCCGGGGCCGGCAACGGGCCAGAATAGCGGCCTTTGATCAGTCACCCGGAGAGCCACCGTGAGTCAGGGTAATTATCTGCTCGACCTGTACAGCAAAGCCGGCAAGATGCCGCTCGGCAAAAAAGTGTTTTCCATGTTCTTCGCCCGCAAGGCGCCCTACTTCGCCACCATCAGTCCAGTGGTGACTGAACTGCGGCCGAACTTCTGTGAAGTGCAGTTCCCGAAACGCCGGGGCGTGGAAAACCATATCGGCACCGTCCACGTGATCGCCATCTGCAACGCCCTGGAAATGGCGATGGGCGCTCTGGCGGAGGCGTCGATCCCGAAACATCTGCGCTGGATTCCGAAAGGCATGCAGGTGCACTACACCGCCAAGGCCACCACCGATATCCGCGTCACCGCCGAAGCCAATGCGGAAGACTGGAAGCCGGGTGACCTGCCGGTGACGGTGAAGGCATTCCGCGATGACGGCACCGTCGTCGTTGAAGGCACGATCATGTTGTACGTGTCGGAAAAGCCTTCGAAGTGATCGCGGTCGGGGGGGGGGGGGGGG
>JBFHPX010000260.1:0-3611 GCA_041592575.1 Alcanivoracaceae bacterium | reverse complement strand
CCGGGCTGGCCTTTATCCCTGACGATACAGGGGTTGGTCTTACCGGGCAACAAACGATTGCCATCAATCCCAATACGCTGGCGGCGACGCGAGCGGGCGTGTTTGCCGCTGGTGACGTCGCTGATCACGTCTACCGTCAGGCCATTACCTCCGCTGGCGCCGGCTGCATGGCGGCGCTGGATGCGGAAAAGTACCTCGACAACCTGTAAGCCGATATGACCGCCCTCGCCTGGCTGGCCCCCGGGGACCCGTTCCCCCCCACCAGTCAGGCGCTGGAGGACCCCGCCGGACTGCTTGCTGCCGGTGCGGATCTCTCCACCAGCACCCTGCTCAGAGCCTATCGCCGAGGGATTTTCCCCTGGTACAGCGACGGCCAGCCGATTCTGTGG
Source organism: Alcanivoracaceae bacterium (assembly GCA_041592575.1). Taxonomy (GTDB): domain Bacteria; phylum Pseudomonadota; class Gammaproteobacteria; order Pseudomonadales; family Alcanivoracaceae; genus PGZG01. Next base: position 3,222 of record JBFHPX010000260.1, on the reverse strand, counting down.
TGGAGCCCGGAACCGCGGCTGATACTGTTCCCCGAACATTTTCATGCCTCACGACGCCTGCTCCGAAGCCTGCGCCAGCCGCACTGGCGATTCTCGCTGAATACAGCTTTTGAGCGGATCATCGAGGCCTGTGCTGACACGCCCCGCCGTGGACAGGGTGGCACCTGGATTACCGCCGAGATGCACGATGCCTATTGCCAGCTGCACCGGCTCGGCCATGCTCATTCGCTTGAAGTGTGGCATGGCAACGAGATAGTCGGCGGGATCTATGGAGTCAGGGTCGGGCGGGTCTTTTTTGGTGAATCCATGTTCAGTCATGCCAGAGATGCCTCCAAGGCGGCCATGGCCATGCTGTGCCGGATTCACGACACACTGCAGCTGGAGCTGCTTGACTGTCAGGTGGAAAGCGCGCATTTGTTGTCTCTGGGAGCGGAGGTATTACCGCGCAGGGAGTTTGAACAGCATTTGGCCGCATTGACCCTGACCGACACCCCGCCCTGGCCAGTGATTGCACCGGGCGTGCTGTCATTCGCGCATAGCCCCCTGATCAACAGGTGAAGCCCAAGCCATGACCGATCTGTCCACGCTGCGTTTTTTCCGCACCCCGGCGCATCGCTGCAGCTACCTCGAAGATCGCGAGGCCACCACCCTGTTTGTCGATCCTGCCACCCCGATGACCGGCGCCTTGTACAGTGCCCTGTCCCAACGCGGCTTCCGCCGCAGCGGTGAGTTCCTCTACCGGCCCCACTGTCAGGGCTGTCAGGCCTGCATCCCGGTGCGCATCCCGGTCAGCCGGTTCCAGTGGCGACGGCGTCACCGGCGCCTGCTGGATCGCAACAGTGATCTGACCGTGGAAAGCCGGTCAGCCCGTTTCGACCGCGAGATCTACAACCTCTATGCCCGCTACATCGACAGCCGCCATGGCGACGGCGACATGTATCCGCCCTCGGAAGAACAGTTCACCGGCTTTCTGATCAGCCACTGGAGCGATACCCGGTTCTTCTGTTTCCGGGATAGCGAACGGCTGCTGGCGGTAGCGGTGGTAGACCGCCTGCAAGATGGCCTGTCGGCGGTATATACCTTCTACGATCCGGACCAGCCCAGCCGTGGCCTCGGCAATCTGGCCGTGCTCTGGCAACTGGAACGCTGCCGTCGCGAAGGCCTGCCCTACCTCTATCTGGGCTACTGGGTGCAGGATTGCCGCAAGATGGCCTACAAGGGAGATTTCCGCCCGCTTGAACAATTGCGTGACAATGCCTGGCAGCTGCTGGGCGCTAATGACTGATTTGCCTGCCTGAAACATCCTTTTGCTTTGCAGCACCGCCGCAATTCGGGCAGAATTGCGCCTTCTTTTTGGCGGACCACCGCGAAGGGCACGTAACTGCATGGCGAAAGAAGAGCAAATCGAACTGGAAGGCACTGTCACCGAGACCCTGCCCAACACCATGTTCCGGGTAAAACTGGATAACGGCCACGTGCTGATCGCGCACATTTCCGGGAAGATGCGCAAACACTATATCCGCATCCTCACAGGCGACCGGGTCAAGGTGGAAATGTCGCCTTACGACCTGACCAAAGGACGGATCACATTCCGGATGAAATAAGCCGGAACGTCTTTTAACAGAAAGGGGCCTTGACGGCCCCTTTCTGCTTTTACAGCTGCCACTGCGAATCAGGCGGGCTGCACCGCCTGGTCCACCACCGTCAGAACCAGCTTGTCATCCTTCATGGTGACGTTGACCCGACCACCATGCTCAGACAGCTCGCCAAACAACAGTTTCTCGGCCAGCGGCTTCTTGACCTGATCCTGAATAAGACGCGCCATTGGCCGCGCGCCCATGGCGACATCGTAACCATGCTCGGCCAACCATGCCCGCGCCGACGCATCCACATCCAGCACCACACCGCGCTCGTCCAGCTGCGCCTGCAGTTCCACCAGAAACTTGTCGACCACACTGAGAATCGTCTGCGGCGTCAGTGCGCTGAACTGGATAATCGCATCCAGACGGTTGCGGAACTCCGGCGTGAACATTTTCTTCATCGCCTCCATACCATCGGTGGAATGGTCCTGTTTGGTAAAACCAATGGAGCTGCGACTGATCGCCTCTGCACCGGCATTGGTGGTCATAATCAGAATGACATTACGGAAATCCGCCTTGCGGCCATTGTTGTCAGTCAGGGTAGCGTGGTCCATGACCTGCAACAGCAAATTGAACACTTCCGGGTGCGCCTTCTCGATCTCGTCAAGCAGCAACACACAATGCGGCGTCTTGGTAATCGCCTCGGTCAACAGTCCACCCTGATCGAAACCGACGTAACCCGGCGGCGCGCCAATCAGGCGGCTAACAGTATGCCGTTCCATATATTCGGACATGTCGAAGCGTACCAGCTCAATGCCCAGCGCCCGGGCAAGCTGCCGGCTGACTTCGGTTTTACCAACGCCGGTCGGACCGGCAAACATGAACGAACCGACCGGCTTGTTCGGCGCCTTGAGACCGGCACGGGACAGCTTGATAGCTGCCGACATGGCCTCGATGGCATCATCCTGGCCAAACACGGTCATCTTCAGGTCGCGCTCCAGGTTACGCAGCAACTCCTTGTCGGACGCCGATACCGACTTGGGTGGAATACGGGCAATCTTCGCCACCATTTCCTCGACGTCCTCAACCTCGATCACTGCGCGGCGCTGCTCCACCGGGCGCAGTCGCTGCCAGGCACCAACTTCATCAATCACGTCGATCGCCTTGTCCGGCAAGTGCCGGTCATTGATATAGCGCGCCGATAGTTCGGCCGCAGACTTCAGTGCCGCATCGGAATACTCGACCTGATGGTGGTCCTCGAAGCGCTTCTTCAGGCCCCGCAAAATACCAATGGTTTCATCCACCGTCGGTTCGACCACATCAATTTTCTGAAACCGCCGCGCCAGAGCCCGATCTTTCTCGAAGATGCCCCGATACTCCTGAAATGTGGTCGAGCCCATGCATTTGATATCGCCACTTGCCAACGCCGGCTTGAGCAGGTTGGAAGCATCCATGACCCCGCCAGATGCTGCACCGGCACCGATAATGGTATGAATCTCGTCAATAAACAGGATCGCATTCGGCTGCTTCTTCAGATCATTGAGCAGCGCTTTGAAGCGTTTCTCGAAATCACCACGATACTTGGTGCCGGCCAGCAACGCGCCCATATCCAGCGAATAAACCACCGCATCTTCAAGCGGCT
>JBFHPX010000259.1:0-3611 GCA_041592575.1 Alcanivoracaceae bacterium | reverse complement strand
CATCGAAAACGTCTCGGTCATCGTCGAGGCAGAACGACTTTCCTATCAGCAAGTGCTGGAACAACCGGCAGCAGAGTGGATGCCGGTCAGTGGCCCCATCAACGCCGGCTATACCGATCAGGGCCACTGGTACCAGATCCATCTGCACAATCCTGATGCCGTAGAGATACCCCGGCTGCTGGAAATTTCCTACCCGCTGCTGGACCACATCGAACTCTATGCCGTCAGGGACGGCAATCTGGTCGCCTCCTATGTCACCGGTGATGCCCTGACATTTCACCAGCGCCCTCTGGAACACCGGAACTTTGTTTTCCCGGTTGTCATCCCGGCGAATAGCCAGCTGCTGCTGTACCTGCGCATCCAGACTGCCGGGGCACTGCAGGTGCCGATGACGCTATGGGAAGAACGCGCATTTCATTCCGAAAGTGAAAAAGGTCTGGCTGGCCGGTCCATCTTCTACGGCATCCTGATCGTGATGGCCGGCTTCAACCTGTTCCTGTTCTTTTCCCTGCGTGAGCGTACCTATCTGCAGTACGTTCTGGTCGTGGTACCGATGCTGCTGCTGATGACCTCCATGCACGGGGTCAGCTTCCAGTACGTTTATCCGGACTGGCCCAGAGTGCACGAGAAGATCATTCTGATCATCGTGCCAGTCACACTGATTGTGCTCAGCCAGTTCACCATGGGCTTCTTTGATCTGCGCCAGACCCGTCCGACATGGCATCGTGGTTTCCAGATCATGGTGGCACTGGCTGCGCTCTGCGTGGCCGGCGCCTTCGTCTTGCCGTATGGCATTTCCACCCGCCTGTCCGTGTTTCTGGCGCTGCCGGTATGTATTGCCAATATCAGTGCCGGCATGCTGTTCTGGCGCGGCGGCGAAATGAGCGCGAGACTGTTTTCTCTGGGCTGGTTTTCCCTGCTCGGCGCCAGCGTGTTGATGCTGCTGAACAAGATCGGCGTACTGCCGTCCATGTTTATCACCGAACATGGTGTCCCGCTGGGCGCTTCGACTCAGGCCCTGCTGTTCTCCTTTGCACTGGCCAGCCGCTTCAACCAGGAACGCGATGCCAGGATCCAGGCAGTCCGTGCCCAGCAAAAGGCTCAGGAACAGTTTCTCTATGCCGCCAGCCACAATGAAGTCACCCGACTTCCCAATCAGGTACTGTTCGAGCGGGTGGCCAGCCAGAGCATTGACCATGATCATGGTGGCGAGTACGGAATCTGCGTGCTGCAGCTGCGACACTACGGCGACGTGCGCAAGACACTCGGTCATGAACACATCAATGTGTTGCAGTGTGAAATTGCCAACCGTTTGAATCATGCCCTGTCTGCTCAGCAGAGCATCATCCTGCTGGATCAGGAGCAGGCGACAAAAAGCTACGCCGCCCATCTTGAAGGCGGCCGGTTCGCTTTTGCGGCCATGACCGGCCAGCGCCAGTCACTGGTTGAGCTGGTACAGGCGCTATCGAGAACCATGGCGGAACCGATCACTTTTCATGGTCTGCAGCTTGAATTCGGCTTTCTGTTCGGCATCGCCATGCGCGACAAGCAGCAAACCATCCCGGCATTGATTCGTGAAGCCTCGATCGCCTTTGAACAGGCCGATCAGAACCGTGACGGCATCAGCGTTTACCGTGCCTCCATGAGCCCGTACAGCACCCGTCGTCTGGACCTGATGACAGACCTGCGCTTCGCCATTGAACAGGATGCCCTGACATCGCACTTCCAGCCACGCATCAGCCTCAAGGATTCCACCCTGCTGCGCTTTGAAGCACTGGTTCGCTGGCAGCACCCGGAGCACGGCGACGTCTCACCGGCGGAGTTTATTCCACTGGCAGAAAAGACCGGCCTGATCTCACCACTGACCCGCTGGATGCTTGATCACGCTCTGGGATTTCTTGACCTGCTCCGCGCCAACGGTTGTCAGGCTGGCATCTCCATCAACATTTCCTCCTCCAGCCTGCTGGAACCGGATTTCCTCAATCAACTGCAAAACCTGATTCAGGAGCATAGGGCCAGTCCGTCGGATCTGATGCTGGAAATTACCGATTCCGGATTCAGCGGCAATGGTCATGATGGTTTGATCCGGCAAATGTTGCTGGACCTGAGCAAGCTGGGCATTCAGCTGGCCATGGATAATTTTGGCAGCAGTCATCACACCCTGGCCGAGATTCGCGACCTGCCACTGAACGAGGTACTGATTTCGCGGGAGTTCATTCAACGCATGAGTGAGCATCGCGAAGATGCCACCATCGTTCGCAGCACCGTGGAAATGTGTCATCAGCTCGGTTTCAGCACGGTTGCCACCGGCGTCGAGGACGCTGCCACCATCAAGGCATTACAACAGGCTGGCTGCGGCTCCGCCCAGGGCTACCACATCAGCCGGCCACTGCCAGCTGATGACGCCCTGTTCTGGTGGCAACAACGCAGTGGCCATGGCGACGACGCCATCATCAAACCTGCTACTGCTGCAAACGGATCCGGAAAAGCAAAGCGTAGAGCACCGGCGCGGCAACCATTGTCAGCACCGTCGCAAAAGCCAGACCAGCCATAATGGTAATCGCCATACTGGCGAAGAACGCATCCCAGATCAGCGGGATCATGCCGAGAATCGTGGTGAACGCGGCCAGAAACACCGGCCGCAAGCGGCTGACACTGGCGTCCACCAGCGCGTCCGGCAAGGGCTTGCCCTCGTCTGCCTGGGCATCCACTTCATCGATCAGGACGATGGCGTTTTTCATCAGCATGCCGGACAGACTGAGGAAGCCGAGCAGTGCCATAAAGGTAAAGGACTGACCGGTAACCAGCAGGCCGATAGTAACGCCACAAATCGACATCGGCACGATCAACCAGATCACCAGTGGCTGCCGCACACTGCCGAACAACAACACCGAAATCACCAGCATGATCAGAAACCCGATCGGCACCTGCTGCGCCAGTGATGCCTGCGCCTCGCTGGCGCCCTCATACTCACCACCCCACTCCAGCACATAGCCCGCTGGCAACGGAATGGCTTCCACCTCGCTGCGCAGTTTCCTTAACACCTGATCCGCTGTGCGATCAGCGGCGGGATCAGCCTGCACTTTCAACGCCCGCAGCCGATTGCGACGATGAATCAGCGCCTCTTCGGTGGCCACTTCGAAACCGCTCACCACCTGACTGACCGGCACATAGGCCTGCTCGGCACTGCTCCACATCAAACGGTCTGCAAGACGACTGACACTGCCACGCTCGTCCAGCGGTGGCCGCACCACAATCGGTATCTGCGAATCACGTTCCCGGTACACACCTGCGCGAATGCCGGTAGTGGCAAACAGTGACGAGGTAGTGACCTCACTGCGCCCCACCCCGGCGATACGACCACGCTCCTCATCATAGTGAGGAATGATCACCATCTCCTGCTGGCGCCAGTCGATACGAATATCCTGAAGCAGGCCGCTTTGGGCAAACACCTGCCGGGCCTGCTCACCGAGGCGACGCAGGACAACCGGATCCGCCCCCTTGAAGCGCGCCTCAATCTTGGCGCCGCCACCGGGACCAAACATCAGCCGCTGCGGATAGATTTCCAGATCCGGAAAATGTCTGGGCAGGGTTTCGCGCAGGTCGGCAAT
>JBFHPX010000258.1:0-3654 GCA_041592575.1 Alcanivoracaceae bacterium | reverse complement strand
CCCGCCGTGAACCCATCCCTGGGGGCTTGTGTTCGGCATCCATGCCTCACACAGTCCCGGAAACAGGAAGCGAATCGCAGGCGATCGCGCATCTTGCCAACTGAGGGTTTTCCAAACGCCTCGGTCGGCGCGGTGTTCGGTGGCACTGCCAATGCCTGCCCAACTCTGAAGTGCCGGTTTTGACTCCACCTGCAAACTCATTCCCATAAAGAATGCTTTGAATAATAAATATGAATTGGATTTATGCAAGCCATCTCCGTATTGTGCCAAGCCTGACACGCCCCCATCGGGGCCGGCTGGAGAGAAACCATGGCCCGTACGCTTTACGACAAACTCTGGGATGCCCACCTCGTCAAGCAACGTGATGACGGCTCGGCGCTGATCTATATCGACCGGCAGATCATTCATGAAGTGACCTCGCCGCAGGCCTTTGAAGGCCTGCGACTGGCCAATCGTCAGCCGTGGCGGGTCGGCTCCAACTTTGCCACGCTGGATCACAACGTGCCGACCACGCCGTTCAGGAATGCCAGCGAGATCGAAGACGAGACCTCGCGGATCCAGGTGCAGACGCTGGAAGACAACACCCGTGCCTTTGGCATCCGTGAATTCGGTATTGGCGACGTGCGTCAGGGCATCGTCCATGTGATGGCGCCGGAGCAGGGCGCGGTGGTGCCGGGCATGACCGTGGTCTGCGGGGATTCGCACACCTCCACCAATGGCGCGCTGGCTTGTCTGGCCCACGGTATTGGCACCTCGGAAGTCGAGCACGTGCTCGCCACTCAGTGTCTGGTGGCGAAGAAAATGAAAAATATGCTGGTCCGTGTCGAAGGCGAGCTCGGTGTTGGTGTCACTGCCAAAGACGTGGTGCTGCATATTATCGGTGTGATCGGCACTGCCGGTGGCAACGGCCACGCCATGGAGTTTGCCGGCAGCGCCATTCGTTCGCTGTCGATGGAAGGCCGGATGACGATCTGCAACATGTCGATCGAAGCCGGTGCCCGCGCCGGCATGGTAGCGGTAGATGACGTCACCATTGACTATGTTCGCGGTCGTCCGTTTGCACCGAAGGGTGCGGACTGGGACAAGGCAGTGAAGTACTGGCGCACTCTGGTGAGCGATGACGGCGCGAAATTTGACACTGTGGTCGAAATCAATGCCGCGGATATCAAGCCGCAGGTGTCCTGGGGTACATCCCCGGAAATGGTATTGCCGGTCGACGCCACGCTGCCGATTCCGGAGCAGGAAAGCGATGCGGTGAAACGCTCCGGCATGGAGCGCGCTTATCAGTACATGGGCCTGACGCCGGGCATGAAGATTACCGATATCAAGGTGGATCGAGTGTTTATCGGTTCCTGCACCAACTCGCGCATTGAAGATCTCCGTGCCGCGGCGGTGGTGGCCAAGGGTCGCAAGAAAGCGGACAGCGTCAAGCAGGTGCTGGTGGTGCCGGGCTCCGGTCTGGTCAAGCAGCAGGCGGAAGCGGAAGGGCTCGACAGGATTTTTGTCGAAGCGGGCTTTGAGTGGCGCGAGCCGGGTTGCTCCATGTGTCTGGCAATGAATCCGGACAAGCTGATGCCGGGCGAGCATTGCGCTTCGACGTCGAACCGAAATTTCGAAGGGCGTCAGGGTAACGGCGGGCGCACTCATCTGGTTAGCCCGGCGATGGCAGCGGCGGCGGCGGTGGCCGGCCACTTCGTTGACATTCGTGACTTTCATAGCCGCGGCCTCTGAGGAGAACGTCATGGACAAGTTTATTCGTGAAGATGGTCTGGTGGCGCCGCTGGATCGTGCCAATGTCGATACCGATCAGATTATTCCCAAGCAGTTTTTGAAGTCGATCAAACGCAGCGGCTTTGGCCCGAACCTGTTTGATGAATGGCGCTATCTGGATGAAGGCCAACCCGGGCAGGACAACAGCAAGCGGCCGCTGAACAAGGAATTTGTGCTGAATCAGCCCCGTTATCAGGGGGCGAGTATCCTGTTGGCGCGACGTAACTTCGGTTGCGGTTCAAGTCGTGAGCATGCGCCCTGGGCGCTGCTGGATTTCGGGTTTCGCGCCATTATCGCGCCGAGCTTTGCCGATATCTTCTTCAATAACTGCTTCAAGAATGGTGTGCTGCCAATTGTTGTCGGCGAAGAGGTGGCGGATGAGTTGTTCAAGGCGGTTGCTGCCAATGAGGGCTATCGGCTGACGGTGGATCTTGCTGAACAGAAAATCATTCGCCCGGATGGTGAGGCGATTGGCTTCGAGATTGATGCGTTTCGCAAGCACTGCCTGCTGAATGGCCTCGATGATATCGGCCTGACGCTTCAGGATGCGGATGCGATTCGTGAATATGAGAAGGGTCGTCAGTCACGCGAGCCCTGGGTGTTTATTGAATGAATTGTACGGGCGGCAATCCTGCCGAGAGCGGTTTGGGCAGGAACGCCTCCCATCAATGGTCTGATGGAGTCGCTCCCCGATAATCGCTTGGTCCATCAGACCATTGATGGAAGGCGTTCTCGGGTATCGGAGAATCGCGGCAAGATTGCTAATGCACAGCTGAACTGAGAGTGATGAGATGAGCAAACAGATTCTGGTAATGCCTGGTGACGGAATTGGCCCGGAGATTGTTGCCGAGGCGGTCAAGGTACTGTCTGCGGTAACCAGCAAATTTGGTCTCGATATTAAAACGGATGAGGCGCTGGTGGGCGGTTCTGCCTATGACGTGCATGGTGATCCGTTGCCGGAAGTGTCGCTGGAAAAGGCCCGCGCGGCGGATGCGATTCTGTTCGGCTCCATTGGCGGGCCGAAGTGGGACACGATCGAGCGTGACAAGCGCCCGGAACGTGGCCTGCTGCGGCTGCGTTCGTCGCTGGGCCTGTTTGCCAACTTGCGTCCGGCGATTCTGTTTCCGCAGCTGGCCAGTGCTTCCAGCCTGAAGCCGGAAATTGTCAGTGGTCTGGATATCCTGATCGTCCGCGAACTGACTGGCGGGATCTATTTCGGTCAGCCGCGCGGTATTCGAGTGGAGAATGGCGAGCGCGTTGGCTTTAACACCGATGTGTATAGCGAAAGCGAAATTCGCCGTATCGGCCGGGTGGCGTTCGAGCTGGCCATGGTCCGTGGCAAGAAGCTGCTGTCGGTGGACAAGGCCAACGTGCTGGAAGTGACCGAGCTGTGGAAAGAAGTGATCACCAGCATGGCGGCCGAGTATCCGGAAGTGCAGCTGTCGCATATGTATGTCGACAACGCCGCGATGCAGCTGGTGCGCGCGCCGAAGCAGTTTGATGTGATCGTCACCGGCAACCTGTTTGGCGACATTCTGTCTGATGAAGCAGCGATGCTGACCGGCTCCATCGGCATGCTGCCGTCGGCGTCGCTGGATGAAAATCGCAAGGGCCTGTACGAGCCGTGCCATGGTTCGGCACCGGATATTGCCGGGCAGGGCATTGCCAATCCGCTGGCGACCATTCTGTCGCTGTCGATGCTGCTGCGTTACAGCCTGGAGCGGGCGGACGTGGCGGATGCCATCGAGAAGGCGGTTGAGCAAGTGCTGGAAAGCGGCTTGCGCACCGCGGATATCTGGACTGAGGGTTGCCGCAAGGTTGGCACCGCGGAAATGGGCGATGCAGTCGTTGCCGCATTGAAGGGTTGAGCCCGCAAGCACACCT
>JBFHPX010000257.1:0-3664 GCA_041592575.1 Alcanivoracaceae bacterium | reverse complement strand
CGAACCCTCCACCACCGGGGAAACGATCTCAAGGTGAGACGGGTTAAACGCCATGGCCAGGTGCACTTCGCCACCCGGTGTCTGCACGTTCGAAGAGAAACCCTGATGATACTTCACATCACCGGAACCCTGCTCGATGAAGCTCTTGCCTTCAAACTCACCAAACAAATCTGCCGGGCTTTTGCCCAGCGTATTGACCAGCACGTTGAGACGGCCACGGTGGGCCATGCCGATCACCACTTCCTTGACGCCGTAACTGCCGGCTCGCTGGATAAGCTCGTCAACCAGAGGAATCATTGATTCGCCACCCTCGAGACCAAAGCGCTTGGTCCCCGGGTATTTGTTGCCAAGATATTTTTCCAGACCCTCGGCGGCAGTAAGCCGCTCAAGCAGGTGCTTCTTGATGTCGGCACTGTATTGCGGGTGACTGCGCACGGTTTCCATGCGCTGCTGCAACCAGCGCTTTTCTGCCGTGTTGACGATGTGCATGTACTCGGCGCCCACGGTCGAACAGTAGGTGCCTTTCAGACAGTCAACGATTTCCCGCAGGGTCGCTTCCGGCTTGCCGATAAACAGGTTGCCGGTCTGAAACACGGTGTCCAGATCAGCTGTCGAGAGACCATGGTGGGCCAACTCAAGATCCGGCACCTCTTCACGCTCCATCTGGCCAAGCGGATCGAGCCGGGCGACCTGATGGCCACGGTTGCGATAGGCCGCAATCAGATGCAGCACCCGAACCTGACGTCGCTCATGCTCGGAGCTGACCGCGCCGGCACCCATTTTCTGCACCCGCGAGCGATTTTTCGCCTGCAGCAGAAAATACTCGCGCACAGCAGAGTGCGGCACGTCGGACTCGACGGCACCGTCAACAGCGGGAAGTTTTTCGAAGTAGGTGCGCCAGTCTTCCGGCACGGAGTTGGGATCAGTCAGCCAGTCTTCATACAGGTCATCGACCCAGGCGGCGTTGGCGCCACCGATATGGGAGGAACCCCATTGCCGATACATGGAACTGTCTTGCATTGCAGCACGTTCCCTCATGGGGAAGGTTGCCCACGCTCCGGCTGCTGGCCTGGTCGATATGGTGACCGCAGGGAGGTAGCCCCGTTCCCACTTCTCTTCAGTTCAAGAGCCGGCGCTTTTTGGGCGTCAGCTCTCCCTTGTCTGGTTGTCTCCGGGGGGTTGCCCCGGATTGCTCCAGAGTCTAGCCCCTTTTCCTGAGCATTGTTAGACACATACCCGAAAAAGTAGCTGACACAGCACAACATTTTGTCGACCGACCTGGTCAGTCGACTAAAAAAAAGGCGACCCGAGGGTCGCCTTTTTCATTACACCGCTCTTTCCAGCAACATCTCGCGGATGTGACCGATTGCCCGGGTCGGGTTCAGACCTTTCGGGCAGACGCTGACGCAGTTCATGATGCCGCGGCAACGGAACAGCGAGAACGGGTCATCCATTCTGGCCAGACGCTCATCAGTAGCCTGATCACGGCTGTCAGCGAGGAACCGGTAGCTCTGCAGCAGGGCCGCAGGCCCGAGGAACTTGTCCGGGTTCCACCAGAACGACGGACAGCTGGTCGAGCAGCAGGCGCACAGAATGCACTCGTACAGACCGTCGATCTTCTCGCGATCCGCCGGTGACTGCAGGCGCTCGATGGCCGGCGCCGGGGTGTTGTTCTGCAGATACGGCTGCACCTTCTCGTACTGGTTGTAGAACATGGTCATGTCCACCACCAGATCACGCACCACCGGCAGACCCGGCAGCGGGCGCAGGATCAGGGCCTTTCTGCCGTCAAGCACGCCTGGAGCGGCCAGCGACAGCGGCGTGATGCAGGCCAGACCGTTCTTGCCGTTGATGTTCATGCCGTCAGAGCCACAGACGCCCTCGCGGCAGGAACGGCGGTACACCAGACTGTCATCCTGTTCCTTTACCAGGTTCAGGACATCCAGCACCATCAGATCCTTGCCACCGGTGTCGACCTCGTACTCTTTCATGTACGGTTCGCGGTCGGTCTCCGGGTTGTAACGGTAAATACTGACTTTCATACAGGCTCTCCGTCAGTAGGTGCGAACTTTCGGCTTGAAGGTATCGACGGTCTTCGGCTTGAAGTTAACGTCGCGCTTGCCAAGCTGTTTGGTTTTCGGATCAAAGATCGAGTGGCACAGCCAGTTCTCGTCATCACGGTCCGGGTAGTCATAGCGGCTGTGGGCGCCGCGACTCTCGGTGCGACCTTCCGCAGCGATGGCGGTGGCTTCGGCCACTTCGAGCAGGTTGTCCAGCTCCAGCGCTTCGATCCGCGCGGTGTTGAATGCCTTACTCTTGTCGCCCAGGTGCGCTTCGCCAATACGGCCACGCAGATCTGCCACTTTCTTGACGCCGTCGATCATCAGGTCGCCCTTGCGGAATACCCCGAAGGCATTTTGCATGGTGGTCTGCAGCTCCTTGCGCAGGCTGGCGACTGACTCGCCACCCTTGGAAGCGTCCCAGCGGCGCAGGCGGGCCGTGGCGCGATCCATGTCGTCGCTGTTCGGCTCGGCCTGATCCATGCCCTGACGCAGCGCCTCCTCGATATACAGGCCGGCGGCACGGCCGAACACCACCAGATCAAGCAGCGAGTTGCCGCCCAGACGGTTCGCGCCATGCACCGATACGCAGGCCACTTCGCCGACGGCAAACAGGCCGGGAATGTGCTGAGCCTGACCCTGATGGCCACCATCCAGACGCAACGCCTGACCGTGAATATTGGTCGGAATACCGCCCATCATGTAATGACAGGTCGGCACCACCGGAATCGGCTCTTTCACCGGGTCGGCGTGGGCGAAGGTTTTTGACAGCTCACAGATGCCCGGCAAGCGGGTGTGCAGCACCTCTTCACCGAGATGATCCAGCTTCAGGTAAACATAGTCACCGTTCGGGCCGCAGCCGCGGCCGTCAAGGATTTCCATCATCATCGAACGCGCGACCACATCACGGCCGGCGAGATCCTTGGCGTTCGGGGCATAACGCTCCATGAAGCGCTCGCCATCCTTGTTGATCAGGTAGCCACCCTCACCGCGGCACCCCTCGGTCACCAGGGTGCCGGCGCCGGCAATACCGGTCGGATGGAACTGCCACATCTCGATATCCTGCACCGGCACACCAGCGCGCAGCGCCATGCCGATACCGTCACCGGTATTGATCAGGGCGTTGGTCGTCGACGAGTAGATGCGACCGGCACCGCCGGTGGCGAATACCGTGGCCTTGGCCTTGAAGAACACGGCCTCACCGGTTTCGATGCAGATGGCAATCACGCCAGCGGCATGACCACGGGCATCGGTGACCAGCTCGGCGGCGTACCACTCGCTGTAGAACTGGGTGCCGTTCTTCAGGTTCTGCTGATACAGGGTGTGCAGCAGTGCATGACCGGTACGATCGGCGGCAGCACAGGTACGGGCAGCCTGGCCACCCTCACCGTAGTTCTTCGACTGGCCGCCGAACGGGCGCTGGTAAATGCGCCCTTCTTCGGTACGCGAGAACGGCAGCCCCATGTGATCCAGTTCAAACACTGCCTGAGGACCTACGCTGCACATGTACTCGATAGCGTCCTGGTCACCGATATAATCAGAACCTTTGACGGTATCGTACATATGCCAGCGCCAGTCATCGTTCGGATCCGCACTGGCGATGG
>JBFHPX010000256.1:0-3666 GCA_041592575.1 Alcanivoracaceae bacterium | reverse complement strand
GAGCAGGCGTGTGTGATGGGGCCGGGTTTGCCACAGCCGATAGCACTACTGAATCTGTCAGCAGAGGAGCAGAGCAAGCTTGAGCGGTCCGGTCGTGAACAATACACCCAGCAGCTGACTGCGCTGCTCGCCCGGGTCAATGACGAGCTGGATGCACACGAGCGTTTGCATTGTCTGGTGGTGGTGCCTGAGGCGTGGGCAGTTGAAAATGGTATGCTTACGCCAACACTGAAACTCAAGCGTAACGAGCTGGAAAAGTGTTACGCCGATCGAGTCCCCGGCTGGTCCCGCTCCCGCGGTGTTGTCTGGGGATAGTCTTGGTTTTAAACGCTCCGGGGCGCCTTTTCGGGCGCCCCCGCTTCGTCCGCGCGTCATCTTTTTCGGAATAAGCCTGTGGACTCGGAATTGATTCAGGCGCTGGCTGATGGTGAGTTTCATTCCGGCGAAGCGCTCGGGGATGTTCTCGGTATTTCCAGGGCTGCGGTTTGGAAACGCATTGAGCAGCTGGCTGCGGTTGGCGTAGATGTCGAACGGGTCCGGGGGCGCGGCTACCGGATTCCGGGAGGCGTGTCGTTGCTTGACAGATCGAGGGTGCAACAGGGGCTGGCGACGAATATGTCAGTTAACGTGCTGCAGTCGACCGATTCTACCAATGCCGAGGTAATGCGGCTGCTTGCCGTTAATTCACCGGCCCCGTTGGCCATTCTTGCTGAACATCAATCTGCCGGGCGTGGTCGGCGTGGAAGAAGCTGGTCTTCACCCTACGCCGGCAATATTTATCTATCTGTAGGCTGGCGTTTCCCGGTGGGTGCGCCGCGACTTGAGGGGTTGAGCCTGGCGGTCGGCGTTGTCGTCGCCGAGGCGCTTTCGGCAAATGGCCTGGCTGGTCGGGTGGCCTTGAAATGGCCAAACGATATATGGGTCAACGGGCGCAAGATTGGCGGCATCCTGATCGAGTTAAGCGGTGATCTTGAGGATGCTTGCTCGGCAGTGGTGGGGGTTGGTATCAACGGCCGGCTCGGCTCGGCTGCGGCGCAGGGCATAGACCAGCCCTGGACCGATATTTACACGGAGCTGGGCCATGTGCCTGATCGGTCGGCGCTGGCCACAGATCTTCTCAAGCGGCTGTACGACATGATGTCAGACTTTTCTGTGGCCGGGTTCGGAGGCTGGGCGGCGCGCTGGGCGGCACTCGATGGATTGGCCGGCCAGAGCGTGCAGGTGGTGACAGCATCCGGGGCGGTCAGCGGGACCGCCGCTGGCGTCGACAGCAGCGGCGCGTTGCGGCTGCGCACTGATAGTGGTGCAGAAATGCTGTTCCACGGGGGTGAGGTAAGCCTGCGGCCTGCCTCCACGGGCATCAAGGGGAAGGAATGAGGGCGTTGTATCTCGATATTGGCAACACCGCGATGAAGTGGCGTTATTACCAAGACGGCGCTGTCCTTCAGGGAGATGCTGTACATCGCCGAGACTGGACCTGTTTGCAGCAAATTGAAGCGATTGACTGGCCGGCGCTGGAACGCATAGAGGTTGCCTCTGTTGCCGGGCGGGAAGCGGACCCGCTGCTTGCCGCGGCGATCGAATCGCTTGGTGAGGTAAGGCCCCGTTTCTATTATTCCTGCGCCAGCGATGCCGGGGTCGTCAATGCCTACAGCGAGCCGCAGCGGCTGGGAGTCGATCGCTGGCTGGCTGTGATTGAGGCCTGGCATCGTTACGGTGCGGCGATCATTGTAGATTGTGGCAGCGCCCTGACACTGGATGCAGTGACTGCCGAAGGTCGGCATCTGGGTGGTTACATCGTCCCCGGGCTGGCCATGCTCGAGCGGAGCTTGATTCAGGGCACCGGCTCAGTGCGGGTTGATGATGGTTCCAGCGAAGACAGCCTGCAGCCGGGCTGTTCCACTTCGGAGGGGGTAAAGAACGGAATAATGCGCATGACCGTGGCTTTCATCACAGATGCCGTGGTTGCGCTGAGGCAGGGGCTTCCGGATACTGCTCCGGTGCTTCTGACCGGCGGGGATGCCGCCAGAGTGGCCCGGGTTTTGCCGATTGCCACGGAGCTGGCGCCAGATTTGGTGCTCGATGGGCTTGAGCGGGTCACCGCAAACTGACGCAGGGGTAAATGAGTCTATGCGCTGGGTTTTCTTTTCCCTGTTAATCCTCAACGTGGTGTATCTGGTGTTCAGTCTGGTCATGCGTGCTGCGCCAGCGCCGCAGCGGGTGATAGCGCCGTCGGTGACGGGTGCTGCCGAGAAGCTGGTGCTGCTGGAAGAATCCTCGTTGCCTGTGGGTTCAGGCTCCAGGGAGGGCTCGGGAATGCCGCCGTTGTGTCCGGTGGTGGGTCCGTGGGATCGGCTGGCGCTGGCCGATCAAGCTGCTCAGGCATTGGCAAAAAGCGGTTACCGGGCTGCCGTGGAGTCTTTGAGGGTTGCGCGAGATCGACTCCATTGGGTGTATTTGCCCGCAATTGACGACCGTGGGCAGGCGTTAAGAGTCCTGCGTGAGTTGCAGTCCAGAGGCGTCGACAGTTTTATCGTAGCCGATGGTGAAGATGCCAATGCTATTTCGCTGGGGTACTTCAGTAGCCCGGATTCGGCTCGCGGGCTGATGATGAAAATGCAGACAGCAGGATATCCCGCCGAAATCAGGGAGACCGCAAAGGAGGTAGCAGAGTACTGGTTGCGGATTGACTCTGGCAGCATTCGTGATGACGGCGAGGCGTTGCGAGGGTTGCTTGCCGGAAACCCGGCAATTTCGGGTAATCACGTCGCCTGCACGACCTCATCTCCTGCCTCCGGGCTCCGCTCTGAGGAAAATCTTCCGGCAGATCAGTGAAAGCATTTGCCGCCACCGGATTCATTCATTAGAATCCGCCATCTTTTGCCGGCTGGCGTAGCTCAATTGGTAGAGCAGCTGATTTGTAATCAGCCGGTTGTAGGTTCAAGTCCTATCGCCAGCTCCAGTAAAACAGGCGCTTACCGCTGAAACTTGTCAAGAAACGTGTTGACAAGGCGGGGTGCCGAAAAGAGAATGTAGGCCCTTTTTTGGAGGGGTTCCCGAGCGGTCAAAGGGATCAGACTGTAAATCTGACGGCTCAGCCTTCGCAGGTTCGAATCCTGCCCCCTCCACCAGTTATGACGTTGGCGGCCTGCGGAAACGGCGGCAACGGGAAAGGCCAGCGGTAGAGCTGGCAGGCGCTGACGCCGGAAATCGGGTCTCGCGGGTATAGTTCAATGGTAGAACCTCAGCCTTCCAAGCTGATGGCGCGGGTTCGATTCCCGCTACCCGCTCCAGATTCTGCGGGCTGGCCGGGGAAGTGACAATCTGGCTTGTCCAGAAAGGTTTTGCTCATATAGCTCAGTCGGTAGAGCACTTCCTTGGTAAGGAAGAGGTCACCGGTTCAAATCCGGTTATGAGCTCCAATTACCGGGCTCGGACTTCATGTCCGGGCCCGGTTATGTATGGCGCCAAGGGGCGTCTGGTGGTCCGGGTCGAGGCAACTGGCTCCGGTCCGTTTTTTCCGGGGCGACTCTGTGCATGTCTCCGGTGCACATTCAGCTGAGAGGTATTTAGTCGTGGCAAAGGGAAAATTCGAGCGTAATAAACCGCACGTTAACGTAGGCACGATTGGTCACGTTGACCATGGCAAGACCACGCTGACGGCGG
>JBFHPX010000255.1:0-3701 GCA_041592575.1 Alcanivoracaceae bacterium | reverse complement strand
GACCGCGACATGATCGTCGCTGAGGCGATGCACTATGCTCCGCATGTGTTGGGGGTCCTGAACAAAAAAGGCTTGCTCGAAAAGGCCGTGCGCCGCCAGCTTGAACCATTTTTCCACACAGACGCCGCGCAGAAACTGCTTGGCTGATCCAGCATAAAAAAACGGGGCCTCTCGGCCCCGTTTTTTTACTCGACTTTTGCCTTGCGCGGCTTGGCCGGCGGCTTGTCAGTCCATGGCGAGATTGACAGCTTCTGTCCGGATACCCAGACATTACGCAGGTGCTGCAACGACGTAGACGGCATGCTCTGCGGCAGGTCGACGGTGGAGAACTCCGGGAAGATATCAATCCGGCCAATGTTCTGACTGTTCATGTTCGCTTCATTGGCAATGGCACCAACAATATTGGCAGGCTTGACGCCATGCTTGCGGCCAACGGCAATGCGGTAGCGGACCATCCCCGCCTCCGGTGCCGACGGCGCCTTGACGGCGCGGCGCTCACCACGCTCGCCATCCTGACGACGCGGCGCCCGCTCCTTGTATTCCACCCTGACCCGCGGGCCGGCGGAGTCACGCGGCCGCTCATCACGATCACGCGGCGGACGGGCCGATACCGGCCGGTCCTGGATATGGAACTCACGATCACCCTGGGCCAGCACTGCCATGGCAGCCGCCAGCTCCAGCGGTGCCACTTCCAGCTCCTCCTGCCAGCGCGCCAGCAACCCACGGAACGGCTCCAACTGCCCTTTCTCCAACACTCGCTCAAGCTGCTCGCGCAGGCGGCGCTCACGGGCAGCATTGATGTCCGCCGAGCTCGGCAGCGGCATTTCTTCCACTTTCTGTCGGGTCACTCGCTCGATGGTCTGCAGCAGACGCTTGTCCTTTGCCGTGACGAACAGGATCGCATCACCCTCGCGGCCAGCACGACCAGTACGACCGATGCGATGCACATAGGTCTCGGCATCAAACGAAATGTCATAGTTGATGACATGGGATATCCGCGGCACATCCAGACCGCGAGCCACCACATCAGTAGCGACGAGAATATCAATGCGCTTGCTCTTCAGCTGCTCAACCGTCTGCTCACGCAGGTTCTGCGGCATATCTCCATTCAATGCCACGGCGCGATAATTCTGCTTCTGCAGGGCATCGGCGATCTCGACCGTGCTTTCCTTGGTACGGGCGAAAACAATCACACCGTCGTAATCTTCACATTCCAGCACCCGTACCAGCGCATCCATCTTGTCGCGGTAGTTCACAAACAGGTAACGCTGACGAATCGCCGCCACCGTTTCCGTTTTCGACTTGATGGTGATCTCTTCCGGATTCTTGAGATATTTTTGTGCCAGCTTGCGAATCTGGGTCGGCATGGTGGCGGAGAACAACGCAACCTGACAGCTCGCCGGCATCGCTGCCAGCACCGCTTCAACGTCATCGATAAAACCCATACGCAGCATTTCATCCGCTTCGTCGAGCACCAGACATTCGAGCTGGTCAAGCTTCAGCGTGCCGCGATTCAGGTGATCAATCACTCGGCCCGGGGTGCCGATCACAAACTGGACGCCGTCGCGCAGCGCCCGAGTCTGCGGCCGGTAATCCATGCCTCCGCACAGGCTGACCACCTGCATGGACGGATAGGCCGATGAGTAACGGCTAAAGGATTCAGTCACCTGCAAGGCCAGCTCGCGGGTCGGCGCCAGCACCAGCACCTGCGCATGGCGGGCACTGCTGTCAGCGAAACGGGAAATCAGTGGCAGCGCGAAGGCAGCGGTTTTACCGGTACCGGTCTGGGCCTGGCCAATCACATCGCGACCGGCCAGCATCAGCGGAATCATCTGCGCCTGGATCGGTGACGGTTGCAGGTAGTTCAGGGAAGCCAGTGTGGAAAGCACAGGCGTGGCAAGGCCGAGGGCATCGAAGCCCGGCGTGGCGTGTTCAGCAGTCATCAAGCACCTTATATTGTGGCGCTTGCAGACATCTGCGTTGGCCACGTCAGTTGAGGCGGCGGACTCTACCAGTTCCGCCGCCGTATTGATAGGGAAAAGCTGGCTAAGCCTTCTTTCTGATTGTTAAAGAAGTGTGAAACAGGCTCCATTTTGCCACTAGCAAACTGTGCACAATCCCCGGCCTCTTACCCTGACAACCCTCGGGCAGTGCTTTTCAGGGAGCCTCGATAATGGATTTCGGAGTGTTCATGGCTTCTGCGCCATCCCTGCTGTCTTTGCCACAATGGCCGGACTTTGCCGGCGTAGTCCGGGCTTCCCTGACGTCTCTCAGCCGATTCCAGCCCTCGCTACAATGGCTGCTGGCGGAGCCCCTCGATGATCAGGAGGCCCGGGTTCTGCTTTGCGGCGGCGATGGTCCGCTGTCCGACGGCATCATGCTGCCGCGCCCGGCGGGCAGACCACAGAACCTGAGCGGCGGCACCCTGACCACCCTGCCCCTGACCACCGGGCAGAACGCCTCCGGGCCGGACGGCTATCTGGGCATCTGGCACCCGCAATCGGCTGCTGAAACCGGCTCCGCACTGGCTCTTCTGGACGCCAAGGCCCGCCTGTTCTCGGCACTGCTACAGGAGCTGCGTCGCAGTTCTGCGTTGATGGCGGAACTGCAGCAGGCCAGAATGGAAGCCGAAACGGATCCGCTTACCGGGCTGCTAAACCGACGGGGCTGGAATGCCCAGCTGGCACGCGAGGAGGCACGCTGTCAGCGCTATGGCCACACCTGCACCCTGATTGTTATTGATCTCGATGCGCTGAAGCAGGTTAACGACGGACATGGCCATTGTGCCGGCGACCGGCTGATCCGCCAGACGGGCAGATTGCTGACCGAGACGATTCGGCAGCCTGACGTGGTTGCCCGCATTGGCGGCGATGAGTTTGCGGTACTGCTGGTCAACACCGATTCGCTACATGCCCGCGGTTTTGAAAAACGGCTTGGTGAAGCGCTGCAGCAGGCCGGGGTCCGCGCCTCCACCGGCAAGGCCAGCTGGCTACCCGGCGAGTCATTGCAGGACACGCTGTGCCGGGCCGATAAGGCCATGTACGCCAACAAGCCAGTCCGCCAAAGCACCTTGCCTTAGCAGACCAGGGTATTCATTGTCCAGTCCCGGCTGTTGATGCATCCTTCACTGACAGGTGGTCACTATCCGACCATTGACGTGGAGATAAGCAATGGCCCCTACCCTGCACAACCTGTCCCTGTTACTGGTCGAAGACCATCGCCAGCTTGCCCAGAGCGTGGTCGAGTTCCTTGAACAGCAGGGCGCGACAGTGGACTACGCTGGCGACGCGCGCCTGGCTCGGGAGCTACTGCGCGAGCATCACTACGATCTGATCCTGCTAGACATCATGCTACCGGGTGAAGATGGCTACTCGCTTTGCCAGTACCTGCGCAACGACCTGACCTTGACCACGCCGGTAATTTTTCTCACCGCCCGTGACCATCTGGATGACAAACTCGAAGGCTTTTCCCGCGGCGGCGATGATTATCTGGTAAAGCCCTTCGCTCTGCCGGAACTGCTGGCCCGAGTGCAGGCGCAGGTACGCCGCAACCGTGGCGAAGTTGCCCCGCATGTGCTCAAGGTGGCGGACCTGGAGCTGGACCCGTCGCGACAGGAAGTGCGTCGTGAGGGGAAGGTGCTGAAGCTGTCGCCGACTGCATTCCGGATCTTGCGTATTCTGATGCGTGAATCGCCACGAGTG
>JBFHPX010000254.1:0-3714 GCA_041592575.1 Alcanivoracaceae bacterium | reverse complement strand
TTTCACTATTACATTCGCCATCGGCCTGGCGCTGTGGATGATGTTTTTCCGGGTCCGTGAAGAGCTCGGCGTGCGTGACGGATTTCTGGTGGTGACACTGTTCTGGACCGTGCTGGGATTGATCGGATCCTTGCCTTTCCTGCTGATCCTGAAGATATCACCGACCGATGCTGTCTTTGAATCGATGTCCGGGCTAACGACAACCGGCGCAAGCGTGCTCTCAGGGCTGGATTATATGGCGCCGTCCCTGCTGTATTATCGTCAGCAGTTGCAGTGGCTCGGTGGCATGGGCGTTATCGTGCTGGCGGTTGCTATTCTGCCGATGCTGGGTGTCGGCGGCATGCAGCTGTACAAGGCCGAGATCCCCGGGCCAATGAAAGAATCCAAACTGACGCCGCGGATCGCTGAAACAGCCAAGGCACTCTGGTACGTCTATCTAACGGTTACGGTAGCCTGTGCGCTGGGTTACTGGTGGGCGGGCATGACACTCTTTGATGCCATCTGCCATAGCTTCAGTACCGTTGCCACCGGGGGGTTTGCCACCCGGGATGCCAGCCTGGCTGCATTCAACAGTGCTGCCATCGATGGAGTGGCAACATTCTTCATGTTTCTCAGTGGCGCCAGCTTCGCGCTGATGTTTGCGGCGTTGCGGCGCGGCTCCATCAAAACCTTCTTTCGCGACCCCGAATTCCGCTTCTACACCGGGCTGATGTTTATTTATCTGGTGATTGTCAGCGTCGGGCTGTGGGTAACGCGAAGCTATGACACGGTTGGCGAGACGCTGCGCCATGCAGCTTTTCAGGTGGCCTCGTTTGGTACCGGCACAGGCCTGACAAGTACCGACGCCACTGTAAGCTGGCCCGTGCCGCTGCTGCTGCTGCTGGTGTTCACCTCGTTTGTCAGCGGTTGCGCCGGCTCGACCACCGCAGGCATGAAGGTGGTACGGATTGCGCTGATGCTGCATCAAAGCCAACGAGAGCTGCGCAAGTTGATTTACCCTCATGGTATTTTTGCCCTGCGCTTTGGCCGCCGCACCGTCAATGATCAGGTTCTCCAGGCGGTATGGGGTTTTATCGGGGTTTACATTACCATTGCCGTCCTGCTGACGCTGGCCATGACGGCCACGGGCATGGATCTCACCACCGCCTTCTCCACGGTGGCCGCCTCCCTGAATACCCTTGGTGTTGGCATTGCCGGGGTATCTGGCGGGTTTGCGGAGATTGCCACCGAAGCAAAATGGCTGATGTGTTTTGCCATGCTGCTGGGGCGACTTGAAGTATTTACCATTCTGGTGCTGTTCACGCCGGTGTTCTGGCGCCAGTAATTCTGAGGAAATGACGACATGGCAAAGCATATCTATCCGCACGAAGGCGTGGTCAAGCGCGAGCATCGTGAGCGCCTTCTTGGCCAGCGTGGTGTGACCCTGTGGTTCACCGGTCTGTCCGGTGCCGGCAAGTCGACGCTGGCGGTGGCGGTGGAAGAAGCGCTGCACAAGCTCGGCAACCTGACCTACATTCTTGATGGCGACAATATCCGCAGTGGCATCAATAACAACCTCAGCTTTTCGCCGGAAGATCGTAAAGAGAACATCCGTCGTATCGCCGAAATCGCCAAGCTGTTTCGTGAGGCGGGAGTGATTACCCTGACGGCATTTATTTCGCCGTATCGCGAAGACCGTCAGCTGGCCCGTGATCTGGCTGGCAGTGATGACTTCATTGAGGTGTTTGCCGACGCGTCGCTGGATTCCTGTGAAGAGCGTGATCCCAAGGGGCTGTATAAAAAAGCCCGTGCCGGCCAGATTCCCGAGTTCACCGGCATCAGCGCCCCCTACGAGGCGCCGGAAAATCCGGAGCTGCATATCCGCACTGACCAGCACAGCGTAGAAGAGTGCGTAGAGATGGTGCTGAGTTACCTGCGGCAGAAGCAGCTGATTGCCGGTTGATCTGCATTATTTCCAGCGCACTGAAAACGGGCCGAAAGGCCCGTTCTCAAATTTCCCGTAACAGATCCTGCCAGAGCAAACTGATCAGGCATTCGAGGAAATGTTGTTAACTCGTTTGTTCTCCCGGAATAGCTGGTCCATCTCGCCCTCGTAGTAAGCCTCAACCCGCGGATTCATCACCGCCTTCCACAGTGGCGGCACCAGTGCCAGCGCGAACATAGAAGCATAGCCGCCCGGCAGCTGCGGGCTTTCTTCGTAATGACGCAGTACCTGGTAACGACGTTTGGCATAGGCGTGGTGATCGCTGTGGCGCTGCAGATGGAACAGCAGCAGATTGGTCAGCAGGTAGTTGGAGTTCCAGCTATGTGCAGGGGTAACGCGCTCGAACTTGCCATTCTCCAGCACCCGGCGATGCAGGCCGTAATGCTCGATATAGTTCACCACCTCCAGCGTCAGGCCGGCAAACAGACTCTGGGCCAGGAAGAACAGCACGCCCATCCAGCCGAACGCCACAAAGAACAGGCCGGCCAGCAGCGCAGAGAAGCTGTACCACCAGATCAGCTCGTTGTCCTTGCTCAGCACCTTCTTGCCTTTGCGCTCAAGATACTCCTTTTCCAGCCGCCAGGCGGCGAGGAAGTTGCGCACCAGGGCTTTTGGCAGGAAGTCATACACGCTCTGGTTGTAGCGCGAAGACGAGGCATCTTCCGGCGTCGACACATGCACGTGATGGCCACGCACATGCTCTACCTTGAAGCCGGCATAAGTCACCGTGGCCAACAGCAGGCCGCCAGTCCAGTTTTCCAGTTTCGGATCCTTGTGGATCAGCTCGTGGCCGACGTTGATCGCCAGCACCCCGCCGACGATACCGGTGGACACAAGCCAGCCAATCTGACCCAGCGGAGTAAACAGGTTGCTGTCGACAAACACCCAGCCGGCAAAGGCGATCACCGCCAGCTGTACCGGAAAGCAGATCAGGGTGAACATCCGGTAGATGTTCTCCTCGTTCAGGCTCGGCACCTGAGTGGCCTCGTCCGGGTTGGCGGTGTCCTTGCCGATGATGTAATCCAGCACCGGGACGATGCCGAAGATAAAGATCAACGGAAAGAATGCCCAGAAGGTGGTGGCGGCACCGGGCTGACTGCCCATATACCAGGACAGCACCAGCGTGGCCGGGGCGATAAAGACCAGCAGGTAGGCCCACTTTTTCAGTTTCAGCATGGTGTTCGGGTCGATTTTCTCGAACATGAAGTTCTCTCCGGCACGAAAACACAGGCAGCCCTGAGGCCGCCGACCGGAGCAGCTTCCTTTAATTTGCCTGAAGTGTCAAACAATTCAGGCGGGACGGTCTGGCGAGATTTGTATACCTCGTCAGATCTGTCGCCCCGCTTTAGCGTGGTACTGCGTCGCCAAGCGCTTCAAGCAGCGGCCCGAGGAACTTCTCATAGCGGCGCCAGCGCTGCACCGACGAGGTGTAAACCGGCTCGCGCACCTGCATGACACTGGCGGTTTTCACGTTGCGTTCGGTCTTGTGTGGGCTCAGGCAGGCGTCATTCCAGCTCAGAGCGCAGTACTCAACCAGCTTGCGAGTTTCTTCCTCCTGGCTGGACACCAGGTTTTCGTACTGGACTTCATAGAAGCTGCCCTGCGGCAGTACGTCACGCCAATGCGCCATGATCTCCAGATAGTTGCGGTAGTAACGGCCCAGCTCGGTCAGGTCATAGGTTTGATACTGGCTGCGTTTGAACAGTCTGGTGAAGGCGGAGAGGCAAGTG